>JBFJVP010000061.1:0-11048 GCA_041624075.1 Thermoplasmatota archaeon
GGGATCGGCAACGACGTTGAGCGCCATCAGCAGCCCCGACTCCAAGAGCACGACCACGCCCAGGACCAACAGAAACCGCCGCAGGCGGGGGCCCGTGGCGTCGCCAGCCAGGGAAGGGCCCTTGCCGGCGCGCAGCCCCAGCGTGGTTCCGCTCTCCTGGGTCTTGATGCCGGGGCTGGCGCCCCCGATGTCAGGGGAAATGGGGGCATCGGCGTCGGCTTTGGGGCGGTCGGCGGTCATGTTAGAACTGGTAGTAGAGGAAGGGGCTCCGGACGGCACCGATGAACAGCAGGCACGCGACGAAGAGCGTTGCCAGGCCAGCAGCCATGCGGGGCGTCGCCTTCAATCTCAGATCGGCGGTCGTGGTTCGGACGAAGAGCGTGAATGCGAAGGCGGCGAGCATGAACAGGAGTCCGGGCTCCAGCAGGAACGTGAAGTCGAGGCCCCGTGGATCGAACATGGCGCCGATCATGGTCAACGCGTCAGACAAGGCGTCGATCTTGAAGAGTGGAACGAAGACCACCCAGCACCACAGCGTGGCGATGCGCTGCACGAATACAGGCTGGGCGTCCCAGCGGTCCTTGTAGATGTTGTATGCGACGATGATGAGGCCCTGCGAGACGCCCCAGAGAATGGTGCTCCAGTAAGCGCCGTGCCACCAGCCGGCAATGAACATGACCAGCACCGTGTTGACGTACAGCCGGCGCGGCGTCACCCGGTTACCGCCAAGTGGCACGTACAGGTAGTCCCGGATGAAGGTGGTCAGGCTGATGTGCCAGCGACGCCACAGGTCTGCGGGGTTGAGGGCCTGGTAGGGAGCCCTGAAGTTGATTGGGTAGCGTAGCCCAAGAAACGCGCCCAACCCCATGGCCATGTCTGAGTAGCCGCTGAAGTCGAAGTACAATTGCACCACGTAACCCAACGCGACGGCCCATGCCTGCAACGCGTCTAGGCTGCCCACGTCGGCGTAGTAGGGGTTGACGAAGTTTCCGATGGGGTCGGCCACCAGGACCTTCTTGGCCAGGCCGAGAACGAACATGGTGACGCCCAGGCTGACCAACTCGATGGGCAGCCGGCGGGGGATGGCATCCAGTTGCTCGTCCATCGTCTTGTAGCGAACGATGGGGCCGGCCACCAACTGGGGGAACATCGTCACGTAACAGAGGTACTTGAGGAAGCTTCGCGTCGCGCGCACCTGGCCACGATAGATGTCAATCGTATAGCTGAGGGTTTGGAACGTGTAGAACGAGATGCCGATGGGCAAAATGATGTGGATGTAGGGAATCTCAACGGGAATTCCCAGCACGTCCATCACGCTGCGGGCGTTCTCCATGAAAAAAACGCCGTACTTGAAGACCCCCAGCAGGGACAGGTTGAATACGACGGAGCCGATCAACCAGCGCTTTGGATTGCCGCCGGATTCCCGGGCGTGCTCGAGTCGCTGGCCCGCCCAGAAGTCAAAGATGCTGCTTGCAAACAGCAACGGGATGAAGCGATAGTCCCACAGGCCGTAGAAGACGAAACTGGCGGCGGTCAGGATCGTCAGCTTCCAGCGCCGGCTGGGAATGACCCAATACGCCCCCAAAACCAGAGGCAAGAACACGAGGATGAAGCAGTAGGTGTTGAACAGGGCGTCGCACACGAAGAGGCCGTCGAAAATCCTCCACTGCTCGATCACTGAGGAAAGTGTGCCTGCCACCGCGCCGGCGACTTGAGCAGCAAACAAATAGGTTGGCGTGTGCAAGCCATCTGAGTGCGCGGGCCTGCTCGGGCCTCCGTGCGGCACGGCCAGGGCGGCGTGCTGCGTGGCCAACCTGCTTACAAGGATTCAAGGTACCCATGGAAGTGGCCCGTGTGCGGCGCGCCGCACCCTGACCATGGCCGAGCCAGAATTGACCGTCGTCCAGTCGCTCAAGTCGTGGCTTCCGGCCACCCAGAACTGGATCTACAATCACTTGTCCAACCTGCCTGCAGACATTCGTTGGCCAGTCGCCTGCGACCAAGTGGAGAACCTGGATCGGTTTCCAGCGCAGGCCCAGGCCTTGACGCCCCTCAAGTTCCCGGCGCGCGTGATCAATCGCCGCGTTCCCGGAGTCAAGCGTTTGCGCCGCCGCCGCGTACTGGCGGCTGTGGCCCGCCGCCATGGCGCCGGGCTGCTGCACAGCCACTTCGGCGACCAGGCATGCTGGGATCTGCCGGTTGCCCGGCGGCTGGGATTGCCGCAGGTCGTGACTTTTTACGGCTACGATGTGCTGCGGCTCCCCACTTCGTCGCCGGCGTGGAAACGAGCCTACGAACGGCTCTTTGCCTCGGTTGACCGCGTGACGTGCGAGGGGCCCCACATGGCCCAACTGGTGCAGAACGTGGGGTGCCCCAAGGACTTGATCGAAGTTCATCACCTGGGAATCGACCTGGATCGCATTCGGTTCACGCCCCGCCGCTACGACGGCGGTCCGTTGCGGGTCCTGATCGCTGCCGCCTGGCGTGAGAAGAAGGGGATCCCGTACGGCTTGCAGGCGCTCGGGAACCTGGTTCGCGACGGCGTGGATGTTCAGATCACGGTGATTGGCGAGGCCCTCAAGGCCCCCGACAGCCAACTGGAGAAACAACGGATCCTGGAAACCTTGGACCGTTGCGGCCTGCGCGACCGAACCCGCCTCATGGGCTTCCAGCCCCACCAGACCATGGTGGAGGAGGCGTATGGGAGCCATGTGTTCCTGTCGCCAAGCGTGATTGCGGCCGACGGCGACGTGGAGGGCGGTGTGCCCGTTGGCATCCTGGAGATGGCGGCCACCGGAATGCCCGTGGTCAGCACCACCCATTGCGACATTCCCTACGTTCTGCGCGACGGAACATCGGGGCTGCTGGCGCCGGAGCGCGACGCTGAGGCACTCACCAGGCACATTGCCTGGCTGGTGGACCACCCTGAGCGCTGGGGGCCCATGGTTCGGGCGGCGCGCGACGACCTGGAGGCGCGGTTTGACGTGAAGGCCCAAGCGGCCAACCTGGCCCGCATCTACCGGGAGGTGGCATCGTGAAGAACCGCCTGGTGTCCGTGATCCTGCCCTGCCACAACCGCGCCGCGTCCCTGGTAACCGCCGCCAGGACCGTCCTTTCCCAAAGCCACGCTAAGCTGGAGTTGATCATCGTTGACGACGGCAGCAGTGAGGATATCGTTGGCGCCGTCGAGGCGTTGGCAGACGAGCGGGTGCGCCTGCTTCGACACCCCACCAACCTGGGCGCCGCTGCGGCGCGCAACACAGGCGTCGCCGCGGCCGAGGGGGCTTTCATCGCGTTTCAGGACTCCGACGACGAGTGGCTGCCGGGGAAGCTCAAGAAGCAGCTGGCCGCGCTGGAGGCTGCGCCCGAAGCAGGCTTTGCGTACAGCGACATGGAGCGAATCCGGGTCGTCGATGGGCGCGAGGTGAGGGAGATCTATCAGGCTCCGGATGTGGCAAAGGGGGTGCTGCTGGATCCCGTGCGTCTCGATTACGCTAGCCGGGACATCGGCCTGCAGACGTGCGTGTTTCGGCGCGAGGCTCTCCTGCAATCGGGTGACGGGCCCTTTGACGTGTCACTTCGCCGCTTCATCGACCTGGAACTGCTGCTGCGCGTGCTGCGCGAGCATGGCGGCGTTCGCGTACCAGAACCCCTGGTCCGTTACCACTTGTACGGAGAGGGCATCAGCTTCAACGAACCGGCAGCAGCCGATAGCCGCGTGGTCCTGCTCCAGCGGTACGGCCACGCCGGCAGCCGCCGGTTTCAGGCCAGGCAGCACCGCTACATCGGCCGCCTGCGGGTGCGCACCGGCCGACTCGGGAGGGGCCTCGTGCATGCGTGGCAGGCCGCCTACCTGGACCCACGCCAAGCGCCCGCCGCCGCACGCGAGCTAGCCGGCGCCTACCTGTACCGGTTGCGCCATGGAGGCCGTACGTGAAGATCGCCTTCTTCCCCGAGGACGGGACCGATCACGCCAGCAGTCGCGTGCGCGCCATTCAGGTGGCCGACGTGCTGGCCCAGCGTGGCCACGACGTTTCCATCCTGCCCGGGGCGACGTATCCCAAGTTCAGCCGGAAAGACCCTGCTTTGACGCTGCGGCGGCTGGCCCAGCGACGCCGTGAACTCAAGCAAGCCATGGATGCGGACGTCTGGTTCTTCCACCGTGGCGGGCGCCAGTACGGCCTGGGCGCGCTGGTGAGCCGGATGGCGCGCAAGACCCACGCGAAGATCGTCTACGACATCGACGACGCCGTCTACCTCAGCCATCCCCGTGGCAGCCACGCCCTGATGCGCTGCGCCGACTTGGTCCTGGGCGGCAATGACTTGCTGGTGGACTACGCGCGGCAGCGCGGCGCCCGCGGTGAGTTCTTCCCCACGGGCCTGGTGGTGGATGACTACGCACGCCACCGGCCCAAGGGCGGCCCCCGCAACGAGGTTCCCGTGATTGGCTGGATCGGCAACCGCTCCAACGTCCCTTACCTGGCCCAGGCAGCATCCGGCTTGTCCGACGCGGCGCGCAAGCACGACTTCATCCTGCGCATCATCTGCGACTTCCGCCAGCCCCTGGACATCCCCGTGGATCCAGGCATCACCGTCGAGCGCGTCCAGTGGACCCCCGAGACTGCGGCTCGCGACGTCGCCCAATTGGACATTGGCATCATGCCCCTGCCGGACACGCCCTGGGAGCGGGGCAAGTGCGGCTTCAAGGTCCTGGAGTACTTTGCGGCAGGCGCCTGCGGTGTCGCCAGCGAGGTGGGGGACGGCGGCCGCCTCATGGCCGGCGGCCAACGGGGTTACCCCATCCGCGCCGATAACGGCAACTGGGGGCCCCAACTCACCGCCGCACTGGACGATCCTAAGGAGACCGCCCGGCGAGCGGCAGCCGGCCATGCCTATGTGCGTGAAAC
This sequence comes from Thermoplasmatota archaeon, assembly GCA_041624075.1. Lineage (GTDB taxonomy): Archaea > Thermoplasmatota > E2 > JACPAO01 > JAHFTW01 > JBFJVP01. The sequence goes on from JBFJVP010000061.1 coordinate 4,908, forward strand.
CCACGACCTTGAACGGGTGGCGACCCGCCTGGAAGACCGCCTCGCCCATTTGGTCGCAGGAAACGGCCATCAGCGGTCATCCGAAGGCTGATAACATTCCGCCCGGCATGTCCCGTGTCACGCCGTCATGGAAAAGACCGCGACCGCCCGCCGGCGGCATTGGATTCCGGCGCCCCTGCTGCGCACGACTGCCACGCTGAGTTACATCGCGTTGGCCGCTGCCCTGATGATTACCGTGCGGCTCCAGCCGCTGGGCGCCTTCCAGATGGTGAAGTTGCTCGCCATCCTCTTGGCGATCGTGGTCACCCTGCAACTCTGGGTGTCCGTCCGGCGCATCAACACATGGCATGACTGGCTCGGAGTGGGCTTGGTCCTCCTGGTGAGCCGCAGCCTCATGCACTTGGCCAGCCGGACCATCAACGCGGTGCCCGATGCCCGCGCCCACCTGGACAACATGGTGGGGGGACTGGTCCGGGACGGCTTCATTCCGGAGCCGAGGCAGTTCTTCCCCACGGGCGACTACCACCTCTACCCGGTGCTGCACATGAACCTGACCGCCGTGATTCGCGCGGCAGGCTACGACGTGTACCCCATGTCGGCTGTCTACAGCCTCCTGCTCACCCTGGGCCTCGCCTTGACGCTGGCCGCCATTGCACGCCGATGGGTTCCCGGCCTGGAATTACTCACGGTGGTCTGCTTCGCCTCATGGGCTCGGATGATCGTGGTGGGCACCCTGTTGCAACCCATTGCTGTTGGGACTGCCCTCATCGCGTTCATGTTCCTGATCCTGCCCAAGATCCAGTATCCGCGAACACTCTTCCTGTTCCTGCTGGGCGCGCTGGGCCTAACCCTCACACACCACTATTCGTCCTGGATGGGCATGTCGGCCCTCGCGGCCGCGATCATCCTGCCCTACCTGGCACGGGACTTGGGGCGCCTCCTGGGCAAGCTCCCCGACCCGCGCCAGGCCATGATTGCTGCTGGCTTCTACCCCCTCCGGCCAGCTCCGCTACTCCGCCTCAGCCTGCCCTTTTTGCTCTATGCACTCATCGTTGGGTACTGGACGGTCGGGTCGGACGACATCAAGGCGTTCGTGGGATTCCAGGACATTTTCCGGTTCGAGCAAACCGAAACCCTGGTGGAATCCCGATTTATCCAGGCCCGCCCCACACGGTGGCTGAGCATCCTCAACCTCGTCGACAGCGTCCTACCCTTGGCGAGCTTGGCCGTGGCGGCTGCCGTTGCCTGGCGCACCCGGGCCCGACTGGCGCCCGTCACCGCAGGCCTGCTGGGCTTCGCCATTCTCATCGCCGTTGGCTTCGTCTACAGGCCCTTCCTGCCCGCCCGCACCCAGGCGATGGCTGCCATTCTGGGAGGCTTGTTCATGGCATTGCTGTTCACGGCGAGGCCCGTGGTCAAACGACTCCCGTTGGCGTTGATGCTGTTCCTGGTTTTCTCCATGTTTGGCTTTAGTTCCATCAACGCGATCGCCTACATGTACCCGTGGACCCAGCGTGAACCCATCCCACTTCCCCAGGAAGAGCCCGATGAGGACCTCACAGGGTTCCTTTACATGGCGCTGCCGCAGCGGATCGTGGCACGGAGCGAGGGAAGCGTCGGCGTGTTGGTGTTCACGACGACCGGTTTCATGATCTATCCTGAGCGATCAGCGGCGAGCATCCAATGGATCTGGCCGCCGCTTCTACCAGAGGCCGAATTACAGTTACAGTATTGGCTGCTGGAGGATGAGGCGCTGGAATTCGGAACACGCGCCCCGGCACGCTTGGCGGCCAATCAGGCCAGCAGAGAGATCTTCATTCGCTATCCAACTGAGGACATGGCGCTGATCTTCGAGCGGACCCGACGCGTCATGGATGATGGCCAGTACACCATGTGGTTCCCCACCTATGGCTAGCGGGGGACCGCGCGACCAATCTACGAACCCTTGACGATCTGGTCCATGATGGCAAGAAACTGGTCAGCGACTGCCGGGCCCCGGTGCTCTGCGGCTACCTCGCGGCAGGCCTTGCGGCACGCGGCGTGGCGGACATCGTCGTACAACGATTCGACTGCTCCGGGAAGGGCGCTGGTGTCGCCTCCGACGCAGATGCCTGCGCCGCGCTCGGACAGGATGCCATTGGGGTCATGGTTGAGTGAAACCGTCGGCACCTCGCAGGAGGCTGCTTCCAGGAAGGCGTTGCAGAACCCCTCCACGTTGCTCGTGTTCACCAGCATGCGGGCACGACTGTAGACGGCGGGCATGTCGTCGTGGCCCACCTCACCGAGGTGCTCCAGGTTGGGCAATCCGGCCAAGCGGTCCCGGAACCAGGACTGGAAGTCGGCTGGCCCCACCACGGCCCCGGCCATCACGAAGTGGCGCTCAGGTAGCGCCTCAGCGAGATCCAAGAAGAGGTGAGGCTGCTTGTACTGCTGCTTGATGCGCGCGACCCACAAGACATCCGATCCCCGGCTGGGCTGCCAGTCCCGCTCTGCCACCAGGTCGGGCAGGACATGCACGTTGCCGCGCCCAGCCATCGCCTGCTGCTTCCGCGTGATCGTGATCTGCGCATGCGCCAGTTTGCGCCCGATCAGGAACCCCAGGGGACCGATGATGCGGGGAGGGAGGTGGAGGTCCCGCAGCCGTCCGTCGTGGTCGCTGGCCCAATGGTACACGAAGGGCACGCCCGCCGCCCGGCAAGCCAGTGCCAGGTACAACGCGTTCCATGTGGCCACTCGCTGAACCACCACATCTACGCCACTTTCCTGGATGACTCGCCGCAATCGCCGGACCTTGGCCGCTGCCGCCAAGGCGCCGCTGCGTTGGCCCTGGGCCTCCGGTAGGTGCAGGAAGTGGGCGTCGTGGGTGGCGAGGAACTGGTCCGTGTAGAGGCCCTCGGGTTGGCGGGGGTCCAGGAACACCGTCGTCTGGGTCTTCTTGGCGACGTGCCGGCTCAGCTCAGCGACTTGCCGCTCGGCACCGCCAATGACGGCAGCACCCGTCGCATAGAATCCAATGTGCAAGTCAGTCATGTTCGTCTCCGGGCGAGGCGGGTTTCAGGCGTGGCCAGAAATCGGCCAGGTTCTCCAGGTAGTGCGCCCAACTGAACTCGTGGGGTTGGACGTTGCGAGCCGCCTGCTGCATGCTTCGCCACGCAGCCGCGTCGTTGCGCAAATCGGTGATGGCTTTGGCGACCGCCGCGCCGGTGGCCTCCACGACCAGGCCAGCGCCCGTGGCCTGCACGGGCTCTACGGCGCCAGTTTCCCCCACCACGAGGGCTGGCAAGCGACGGCTGAGGGCTTCCATGACGGCCCTTGGCATGGCATCCAGATGGCTGCCGTAGAGAAACAGGTCGGCTTCGTCCAGCATCGCCACGACGTCCCGGTGCGGCATCTGCCCCTCGAATCGGACGCGATCGCCCAGTAGGGACTCGATGCGCTGCTGGATGTCGTCCCGGTAGCGGCCGCGCCCCAGGATACGCCATGTAAAAGGCGCTTCCAACCGGGCCAGCCCTTCGGCCACCGGCATCAGGCCTTCCGTCTTCTCCGCGAAATCGAAGTTGGTGACGGTCACGAAGCGGTCCAGGCGCTTGCGCGCGCGGCGCCGCGGCGGCGTTGCGAGAAACGGTGCAGCTATGCCATGGCTGAAGCGCGCCACAGGAATGTCCAACGCATCGCCCAGCCAGTCACGGTAGCGCCGCTCGGTCCACTGGCTCACCATCACCAGGCCATCAGCCGCCAAGAGGTTGCTGCGCGTCAGGGCATTGCTGGCTGAGCCAACCAGGCGTCCGTGGTTGACAACGTGCTCATGGTGGGCGTCCCAGCCCAAGTACACGACCAGGCGCGCATCGCAGCCGCGCCGACGCAGCTGGCGTCGCAGACGCCGACCACCCGTGGCTGCAAAAAGTGGATCCTCAGCCACCACGAGAACACGCTTGCCGATGGCAGCCGCCGCAGGCTCCACCGCCCTGGCGTAACGGATCTTCGCCACAGGCCCTTGCTCCATGTCGAAGAAGGGGTCGCAGGACAGCAGAGGGACACCCGCCGCCTGGGCCGCAGCGCCGAGGTTGGCCCGCGTTTCGCCACGGGCAGGAAGCAGGTGCACCACATCAAACGGCAAGCTCATGGCCCTTCGCGGCCGCAACGAGTCGGGCGTCCAACTTCATGCTTGCGAAGCCAGGCGGAGCGCTTCACCACGGCTAAATGAAGGCCGGGAGTCGCCTGCGCGTGGCTGCGGGAAGCCTGCGAATTGTTCACCTTGCGGCATTCTACCGGCCGCACGTGGGCGGCATCGAGAATTACGTCCACTACCTCGCCCAGGCTCAAGCCAAGGCAGGGCACGCCGTGGAGATCCTCACCATGGACACGGAGCGGGTCGGCCCCCGGGCAACCGAAGGGGACGTCGTCGTCCACCGCGCCCCGGTAACCCTGCGCTACTACAAGGGCCTCTATTCCCGAGACTTCTCGCGCCAACTGGCTGAGCTAGCAGCCAAGGTGGACGTGTTTCACGTTCACGCGCCGTTTCCGTTTGGCCTGGAGGCGGCCCTGCGCGCAGCGCGCCGAGCACGCACCCAGCGGGGCAGTGGCCAGCGCCCAAGTGTCATCGTGACCTTCCACGGCGAAGGTCGGGCAACCAGGCAGCCGCTCTACGCACTACCCCGGGCAGCGTACAGCCGATGGGAAAAACGCATGCTTGCACGAGCCGACCGCGCCGTCTTCCTCACCCAATCATATCGCCAAAGCCTGCAACTTGGACCCAAACTGGAAGCCGCCAGCACCGTCGTCGAAACCGGCGTGGACACCAACCGGTTCAGGCCCCTGCGGCGAGGGGAACAACGCCAACTGGATGGCGCCTTCCCAATCCTGTTCGTGGGCAGCCTTCACCCAGCCAATCGGTACAAGGGCGTTCATGTCCTGCTGGCAGCACTCACCCAAGTACCAGACGAAGTTGTGCTCCACGTCGTCGGGCGGGGCGAACTGGTTGCCGAATACAAGGCCCTGACCGCCAAGTTGGGCCTGCTTGGCCGTGTCACCTTCCACACCGATGTTTCCGACGATGACTTGCCCACCATGGTCCGCTCCGCGCGGCTCTTCGTCCTGCCATCCGTCAGCGGACCAGAAAATGGTCCACTGGTGGTGCTGGAGGCCATGGCCAGCGGCGTGCCCGTACTGGCCACCCGAATCCCGGGCGTCAGGGAAATGCTACGCGACGGCGAACTGGGCCCGCTGGCACAACCCGGCGACCCGGAGGACCTGGCACGCCACATCGAAGGCTTGCAAGCCGCGCACCGCGAACTCTCGGCACTCGGCAAGGGCGCCCGGAAGCACGTTGAAGAACACCACGACTGGAGCACGGTTGCCGCTGTCTACGAACGTGAGTACCGGCGAGTCCTGCCGGCAGAAGTGGCCACCGCCTAAACTAGTAGCCGAGCAAGCCGGGCAACCGTAATTCCAGCTCCGGACTAGTCATGACGGCGTCACATCCGGCCTCGCGCGCGTCTTGGATCTGCTCGGCCGACAGCATCGCCGCGAACGCCACCACGGGAATACCTGCACCCTGGTGTGCCGTTTCGACCACCGCAGGAACATCTACGCCCTGGCGAGCCAAATCGAGCAGAACCAGGCGAGCTCCAGGCGCCACCTTTTCCAGTTCCTCCTGGGACAAGACAACGTCCACCACGACGTTGCGCCCCCGGGCCGCAGCCTCGATGCGCGACCGAATCACGGCATCCTCGGTAACCGCCACCACGCGACCGGTTTCCATCATCCGATTGCACCCTCCTCGCTGACGTGGTAGTCCGGGGGCAAGAGGTTCGGGATACCGTTCTCGATGGGGAATTCGAAATCACACGCCGAGCACACCAGGCCACCGGCAACGATGTCGCCGTGGTCATCTTCCTCCTCGACGCGTAGTTCGAGGCGGGACTTATGCACGGGGCAGCATGTGATTTCAGCGAGTTCGCGGCGCATTGGGGGCTTCCTCCACGAGTTCTTCAACGAGGCCCGGCTGGGCCGCGTATGCCTGAAGACTCCTGACGGGGAACCGCCCTTCAACCGCGCGCTTGGCCACAATGGCCCGAACCGCGACTTCCGCAGCCTCCGCCGTCGCCAGGAAAGGGATCTGGCGTTCGACGGCGACACGAC
>JBFJVP010000062.1:0-10941 GCA_041624075.1 Thermoplasmatota archaeon
CGATTCCACCGACCAAGGCGCCCGAATCATCAGCATGAGCCTGGGTAGCGCCAGTGGGAGCACGACCATCCACAACGCGGTCCAGTACGCCACCAACAACGGCGTCATCGTTGTGGCGGCCGCGGGCAACGATGGCTCAAGCAACAGCGTGGACTACCCCGGGGCGTTTGACGAGGTGATCGCGGTGGCCGCCCTGGCCTCCAGCGGATCGGCGGCCAGCTACTCGGATCGGGGACCACAAGTCGAGATCTCGGCACCCGGCAGTGACATCTGGTCCACCTGGGGCAACGGTGGTTACAACTCGATCGACGGGACCAGCATGGCCACACCCCATGTCTCGGGCGCCCTGGCACTGGCGTTGTCCTGCGACTCCAGCCTGTCGGCGAGCCAGCTTCGAACGCTGATGCAGAACAATGCCCAGGATCTGGGGACTGCGGGGCGAGACAACACCTACGGTTTCGGGTTGCTGCGCATTGACACGCTCATCAACGCCATCGGCACGTGCGGCGGTACCGGCAACAGTCCGCCCACGGCCAGCTTCACGTACACCACCAGCGGCTTGACGGCCAACGTGGATGGTTCCGGCAGCAGCGACCCCAACGGCGATGCGCTGACGTACGCTTGGGACTTTGGCGACGGAGCAACGGGCACTGGGGCGACCACGAGCCACACGTACGCGGCCGACGGCACCTACACCATCACCTTGACGGTGGACGATGGAAACGGCGGCAGCGACTCCTTGAGCCAGAGCGTCACGGTGTCCGCCAGCGGCGGCGATCCCGTCCTGACCAGTGGTGTTGCCCAGTCCGGTAGCCTGTCGGGCGCAGGCGACGAGGACTTCTACCGCATCGAGGTGCCCGCCGGCGCGACCCAGTTGCAGGTCGTCCTGGATGGCCCCGCCGGCAGCGACTTTGACCTGTACACCCGCCAGGGAGCGCGCCCCTCGGACAGCACCTACTTGTGCAGGCCGTACACGAGCAGCAGCGACGAGACCTGCACCCATGCCAATCCGGCTGCGGACTGGTGGTACATCCGCGTGGACTCCTACTCTGGCAGCGGCACCTACACGGTGACGGCAACGGTGACCAGCCCCGCACCCAACCAGCCGCCCACGGCGAGCTTCACCGCCAGTTGCACGGAGTTGACGTGCAGCTTTGACGGCACGGCCAGCAGCGACCCCGACGGCGACGCCCTGACGTACGCCTGGGACTTTGGCGACGGAGCAACGGGCAGTGGTGCAACTGCCAGTCACACGTACGCCAGTGGCGGCACGTACACCGCCACGCTGACGGTCGACGATGGTAACGGCGGCAGCGATTCGTCAAGCCAGAATGTTGCCCCAACCGATCCGCCGGCAGGCGATCCCTACCTGGACAGCGGTGTGCCCCAGTCGGGCAGCCTGTCGGGAACGGGTGACGAGGACTTCTACCGCATCAGCGTGCCGGCGGGCGCGAGCCAGTTGGAAGTCGTCCTGGATGGCCCCGCCGGCAGCGACTTTGACTTGTACACCCGCCAGGGAGCGCGCCCCTCGGACAGCACCTACTCGTGCAGGCCGTACACGAGCAGCAGCGACGAGACGTGCACGCACAGCAACCCGGCGGCCGGGGACTGGTACGTCCGCGTGGACTCCTACTCGGGCAGCGGCTCGTACACGCTTACGGCGACGGTGACCACGGGCGGCGGCAACGGTGCGCCGACGGCTAGCTTCACCTACTCGTGTTCCAGCCTGACGTGTGACTTTGACGCCAGCGGAAGCAGCGACCCCGATGGGGATGCCCTGAGCTACAGCTGGAACTTCGGCGACGGTGCGACCGCCAGCGGCGTGGCGCCGACCCATGCGTACGCTAGTGGCGGCACCTATACGGTGAGTTTGACAGTGGACGACGGCAACGGTGGCACGGATTCCACGAGCGCGTCGGTGACGGTGTCGTCTGACCCCGATCCGTCGACGCCCAACCTGGCCAACGGTCAGACCGAGACCGTCTACCTGAGCGGCAGCGGCGCGGAGAAGCACTACAAGATCTGGGTCCCTGCGGGCGCGGGAAGCCTGACGGTTGTGATGGACGGCCCCGCATGCAGCTTCTGGAGTTGCCCGCTGGACGCCGATCTGTATGTGCGCTACGGCGCGCGGGCGACGGATGCCAGCTACGATTGTCGGCCCTACGAGTCGGATAGCGACGAGACGTGCACGATTGCCAACCCGGCAGCGGGTTGGTGGTACGTGCGCTTGGACTCCTATTCGGGAAGCGGTAACCTCGACGTCACCGCTAGTTACTGATCCGACCGATACTTTTCTTCCCCCTTTTCCAACCGGCCGCTACGATTTTCGCACAGCTATTTTCTGAATTTCTACTAGAACAATATTATGACACATGATAGCACAGAACACAATTTTCCTGTGTAACCATACTATCCGAGAAATTTTCACCGACCGGGGGGTTCATAAGGGGCAGCGAGTCATCCCGACTGGTTCGGGCCGCCCAATTCTTGTGCGCGGCCGAGCAGCGATCCAGGTGAACTCATGAAGACCATTCAAACTCTGATGCTCAGCATTTTCATGTTGAGCGTTCCCTTCGCAACGGGAATTACCTTCCCGACTGCGGATTTCGGAGCCATCGACCCAACCTCAACCGGCCAAGCCATCATCGGCTTCGAGGCTGGACAACTCCCCGATGTCAAGGTCGGCAGCAATTACGCCGGCTTCCCCGTACTCAACATCGTCGAGCGCGGCAACTTCATCGTGCTCGCCGCCGACGACCTGCTCGATGTCCGGCTCGCCACCTTCGGCATGACCGGCATCGCCTACGTGGAGGACGACGTGCTCAAGACCGTGCGCGTCATCCCCAACGACAGCCGTTACAGCCAGCAATACGGCCCCCGCATCCACGGCCTCGAGACCGCCTGGGATGACATCGGATTCGGCAGCAGCGACGTGATCGTTGCCGTTCTGGACACCGGCATCCGCCGCACCCACCAGGACTTCGAGTCCAGCCGCATCCTGCCCGGCTACGACTACTCCAACAACGACAGCAACCCCGCCGACGATTGTGACCACGGCACCCACGTGTCCGGCACCGTCGGCGCCACCACCAACAACGGCGTCGGTGTGGCAGGCATGTCGCAAACCACCATCCTTCCCATGAAGGTGCTGAGCCCCATCGGCTTCGCCTTCGTTACCTGCGGCGGCAACGCCAGCGACATCGCCGACGCCATCTACGATTCCACCGACCAAGGCGCCGATGTCATCACCATGAGCCTTGGCGGCAGCGGGTCCACCACGGAGCGCAACGCCGTCGACTACGCCTGGAACAACGGCGTCGTCGTCCTGGCAGCTTCCGGCAACGACGGCGGCGACAACAGCGTCGACTGCCCCGCCTGCTACGACTCCGTGATCGCCGTCGGTTCCGTGACCAGCAGCAAGGCCCGCTCGTCCTTCAGCGACGGCGGCCCCCAACTGGAAATCATGGGCGCCGGCAGCGGCATCTGGAGCACCACCGACAACAGCGACAGCTCCTACCAGAGCATGGACGGCACCAGCATGGCCACCCCCCATGTGGCCGGCATCGTCGCCTTGGCCAAGGGATGCTCGGGCGCAAGCAACGTGGAGATCCGGCAAGCCCTGCAGAACACCGCCGAAGATCTGGGCGCCGCTGGCCGCGACAACGCGTACGGACACGGCCTGGCCCGCGCCGACCTTCTCATCAACGAGCTGGGCTGCGGCGTCGGTCGCCCCACGGCAGCCTTCTCCGCGTCCGTCAGCGACCTGACCATCTCGGTGGACGGCAGCGCCAGCAGCGACCCCGAAGGTGACTCGCTCAGTTACAGCTGGAACTTTGGCGACGGTGCCACCGGCAGCGGTGTCACCGCCAGCCACACCTACGGCGCAAGCGGCACCTACACCGTCACGCTCACCGTCAGCGACGGCACCCACTCCGACACCGAATCCCGCAGCTACACCGTTACCGACGGCTCGGCCCCGGTCGACCCCGACCCCAGCACCCCCAACCTGGAATCGGGTGTCACTCAATCCATCTCGGTTTCGGCGGGAAGCAACGCCCACTACAAGATCCACGTGCCCGGTGACGCGACGTCTCTGACGGTCGCCACGGACGGGCCCAATTGCACCGCTATCGTGTGCAGCGTGGACGCCGACCTCTACACCCGGTTCAGCGCTCGCCCCACCGACGACACGTACGACTGCCGCCCCTACGCGTCGGGCAGCGACGAGACGTGCACCCACAGCAACGCCGCTGAGGGCTGGTGGTACGTCCGCGTGTACGGCTACTCGGGCAGTGGCACCGTCACCATCACGGCCACCCACGACGGCTCGACCGGCCCCAACAACAACGCGCCCACAGCCAGCTTCACGTCCTCGTGCACGGACCTTGCGTGCTCGTTTGATGGCAGCGGCAGCAGCGACCCCGACGGCGACTCGCTCACCTACAGTTGGGTGTTCGGCGACGGAGCCAGCGCAACGGGTGCCACGCCCAGCCACACCTACTCGTCCACTGGAAGCTACACCGTGACCCTGACAGTCAACGACGGCAATGGTGGCAGCGACGCTTCCAGCCAGACCGTCACGGTCAGTGCGCCCAACAATTCGCCCACGGCGAGCTTCACCGCGAGCACTTCGGACCGCACCGTCGACGTTGACGGCACCGCCAGCAGCGACCCTGACGGGGACTCGCTCAGCTACAGTTGGGACTTCGGCGACGGCAACACCGGCAGCGGTGCCACCGCCAGCCACACCTACGCCGCAGATGGCACGTACACCATCACCCTGACGGTGGACGACGGCAACGGCGGCACCGACTCGACGAGCACCACCGTGAGCGTCAGCGGTCCCGCGGACCCCGACCCGCAGACCCAGACGCTACAGAACGGGGAAACCGCCTCGGCGACCCTCAGCGGCGCTGGCGACTTCAAGCGGTACAAGATCTACGTGCCCGCCGGAGCCTCCAGCTTCCAAGTCGTGATGGATGGCCCCGACTGCTCGGTCGTGTGCACCTTCGACGCTGATCTGTATGTGCGCTACGGCGAGCGCGCCACCCAAACGTACTACGACTGCCGCCCCTACGAAGGCGACAGCGACGAGACGTGCACGTTTGCCAACCCCACGCCGGGCTGGTACTACATCCGCGCCCAGAGCTACCAGGGCAGCGGAACCGTCAGCATCACCGCTTCCTACTAGACGCGGTGATCCCTTTTCCTTCCCCCTCCCTTTTTGACTGACTGCTGCCGGCAGCCACGCGGCTAGCCCAAGATCATGAGGCGCCCGAGCCTCAATTAGATCGGCAGGCGGAACACCAGGATCGTGCGGCCCACGCGCAAGATGGCGCCGGTGTGCAGAGGCGCGCGGCCCCCGCGGGGCAGCGTCTGCCAATCCAGTACCGTGCCGTTGCTGCTGTAGAGATCCGCCAATTCAAAGCCAGTGTCCGTGCGCCTAACCTCGGCGTGGCGCGTGCTGACAAACGGATCATAGTCCAGGCAAAGACCCGCATTAGGGTCCCGACCAACCAGCCACGGCCCCTCCCCCAGAAGCGGTGCCAAATGCCCCACCCGCAAGCCGTGAACGATGGTCAACGTGGGCGCCACGCGGGCCTCCTTCTGGTCTTCCAGGCCCGTCAGCATGGGTGTTGTGACCGGCCGGACCATGGGTTCATCGCGCAGCCGCGGCTCGGCCCCGCAGAGCTTGCCCAGCTTTTCGTGGATCAGGAAGAGCTGCTGGGGAACCACCACGAAGTGATTGGCAGCCCCGGTGCCTCGCCTGACCTGAACCCGCGTAACGGCGCCGATGTCGACCAATTGATCCACATGACGCTGGGCGGTCTGGCGCGCCAAGCCCAGTTCGGAGGCAATGTCTTCGATGTGCTGGGGTTCCTCAAGAAAGCGCAGGAGGCCGAGGCGCTTGGCATTGGCCAACGCCCGCAGCTCGCGGGAAATGCTGTCCAACTCGTCGACTTGGCCGTCCGTTGCCAGCGCATTCATGCCAGAACCTACTGGACCGAGACACCGGTCGCGGCATGAAGAACGCTTTCCTTGGCCGCGCCAGTGGTGTCGCCCCAGCCCATGGCCTGGTGGAGAGCCACCCGCATGGCCTCAGCGTCGGCGAACCGGTCAGGGGGGTCCTTGGCCAAGGCCACACTCAGAAACGGCTCGACCCACGGCGGACGGTCACCCAAGTTCAGTTGCGGCGGAGCACCCAGAATCAATTGCCGCACCTGGAAATCGTCCCGGCCCGCCAAGGGCAGGTAGAAGTATCCTGTGAGCAACTGGTAGAAGAGCACGCCGGCCGTATACAGGTCGCTGCGGCCGTCCACGGGTTGGCCGCGGACTTGCTCCGGACTCATGTAGAGCAACGTCCCGACAGCGCCCCCATCCAGGCCCGTGGCATCAGCGCGCAACTCCCTGGCCACGCCAAAATCAGCCACCACGATGCGCTCGCCCTCACAGATGAGCAGATTCTCGGGTTTGATGTCCCGATGAACGATGCCCTTGTCGTGCGCTGCCGCGAGGCCGGCAAGAACCTGATCCAGCGCGTCAGCGGCCTCATCGATCGACAAACGGCCACGGCGGGCCAGCAACTGGTGCAAGTTGCCCCCCGTTGCCAAGTCCATCACGATGGCCGCCTCGTAAGGACCCTCCAGGACATCGCGCACAGCCAGGACATTGGGGTGATCAATGGTTGCCACCAAGCGTGCCTCTCGCAGCAAAGCCGCGGCGGCGCGACCGCCGTAAGCGCTGGTGCCAACGGCCTTGACTGCACATTCCTCCTGTCGCTGGGCATCAAAGGCGACAAACGCCCGCCCATGGGCACCTTGCCCCAGGAAGCGCTCCACCCGGTAGCGGCCAGCCAGGACCGCGCCAGGCTCGATCGGCGGCAGAGTCGGTGAGGACTTGCTGCCCTGTTGCGCCGGCGCGCCGACCAAGTCAGCTTCAAGCGCCTGGGCATCTGACTGGCGAATGCCTAGCCGTTCCCGCAAGCGCTCCAGGCCCGGCCGGGCCCCGTCGGGAACGGCACCGCCGCGTTGGGCCTCCTGGATGGCGGTTCGATACACCTCAAGCTTGCGAAAGGCCAGGTAGTCCGGCGTTCGGCTGACGCCGGGCAGTGCCACGCCAGCCAAACGCTCGGCCGCGCGTTGAACGGGCCCGATTCCAAACAGCAGCCCACCTGCTGCCGCAATGCCCGCGTAGGGGCCCACCGAGTCATCGATCCAACGGCTGGCCAGCCACTCCACCGCCAGAAAAGCCCCCACAAAGACCAGCACCAAGCTGCCGCGGCGCACCGTCCAGTGAATCTTCAAATCAAGATCGAAGAGCTGGTGACGAGCCAGCGCATGCACCAGCACGGCCACCATGAGCAAGCGCCACAAACCCAGCGTGGCATTGAAGGGCAACCAGTCGCCGGTAACCGCTTCAAGGGCTGCCATGGCAGCGGGAATCAGGAAAGCGCCAAGCAACCAATGGTCACGTTCCTCGGGCGGCGGCGGCCGCAACCAAAGGTGGACCACCAAAACCAAAAGGAGCAAGGACCCAAACGCGCAAAGCGCGGCAATCAGAGCGGCGTTAACATCATTCAACCGCCCGGCGCCGGCCCCGGAAACGAAGTACCACGCGTTGCTGGACGTGTAATAACTGAGGTACAACGCGAAGGCCGCCAGCATACTGCGAAAGCGGTGCCGCTCGGAACCAGGGCGCGCCGCACGATACTTTCGGTAAACGAGCAAAATGGCAGCCTCAAACACCACCAAGAATGGCAGCAAGCCAAGCCCAATGGCCGCCGGACCGTACTGCACGGCCGCGTAGTCCGCCTCGATTTGAACGCCCGTGACAAACAACTCCGGGCGAATGACCAGCAACACGCACGACGCCAACGCCACCGTGGCCGCCGTCAAGGTCAGAGGCCGGACGGCACCGCCCCCCGTGGCAACAGCAACGAATCGAGCCAAGAAGAACCAAGCGGCAAAAAACAAACCAAACTGGGCCAAGCCAAGCGCCTGCACCAGCCCGCCCTGGGAAGTAATGGCCGCAGAGTTCAGAACGACGATCTGCAGACCCCACGCCGAGGCAAACAAGCCAAAGTACAACTGGGGGGCCCGGCGCGGCCGCAGCAGCACCAGCGAAAACCCGAGAAGTGCCACCACTACGCCGGAAGCCAGCGTCAAGGCAATTTCTGGCGACACGGCGAAGGCCACTGCAACCCCCTAGCTGAGGGCGTACATGTAGCCTACAGCAGCATTGGCGAGCTTGATGCAGAAGGGATGGCACCGCATCGAGATCTCGACCACCAGCGAATTGCCACTGCCTAGCGGATCATCAACGGCCACGCGCACGCCTTCGCTTTCGGGCACGGCGCCCTCGATCACGATTGCAATTTGCAGGGCGTAAGTTCCAGCACCAACATTCGCGGATGCACGGATGGATCCGTCAGGCTGAAGAACGCCAGCCGCCACCACACTGGAACAGTCGTCATTGTAAAGGGTAACACGAAACACGTTGGCGGGAGCCAGCGCAAACAACGAATCGATGTCCGCCGTAATGGTCGTATCCGAATCAACCGTGATGTGGTAGTGGTCAACCGGATCATCCACCAGGACCAGCATGCCAGAATCACTGTCACCAATGGACGGGAACCGGTTGGCCTTGGTGCAGTCATCCGTGGCGTCCCCGTGCTCGCCGCCATCATGTTGGTAGACGCAAAGATCGTGAGCCGCCACGAAACCATCCAGCTCTTCGCACGGGTCTTGCGCGGCATCCTCAATCGTGCTGGCCGTCGCCACGCCGCACACCATAAGGGCCACTACGGCCAGATTCACCAATCGCACCTCGTTCACCGCGATGGCAGACTGGTTGTGGCTACTTCAAATTGTTTAGCGGCGTTGCTGATCGTGCATCACTAATGGTGCAAAATGAGCCGAGCGACTGCGCCAGCCCTTGCCAATTAGTCGCTTGCCCGGAAAACCTGAACCTGGCGTCCGACCCCTACACGGGCGTGCGGAAAATCAGGATGCTCTTGCCAATTCGCAGGATGGCCCCGTTCTTGATTTGCTGGTTGTCGCCTCGCTTGAGTGGTTTCCAGTCAACGTACGTGCCGTTGCTGCTGTACAAGTCAGCCACCTCGAAACCGTAGTCCGTCCTGCGAACCTCCGTGTGCCGAGTGCTCACAAAGGGGTCGTAGTCCAGGCAAATGGTTGACGTCGGCTCCCGACCAATGAGCCACGGCCCGCCACCCAAGAGCGGCGTCGACTGGCCAATTCTCATGCCGTGCACGATGGTTAGTGTAGGTGCCAGATCCGTCTTGTTGTCCAAGGACAAGCCCGTCTGGAGAGGCGTCGTCAATTGGCGCAACGCCGCCTCCTCGTTGTCTTCAAGTTCCGGCTCCAAGCCACCCATCTTGCCCAGTTGCTCGTGGATGGCGAAGATGCGCTGCGGAACCACCACATAGTCCGTCACGGGACCGTGCTCGCGACGACCCCGGATACGCTGCACCACTCCGATGTCCAGCAAACGATCCACGTGTTCCTGGGCAGTCTGGCGCGCCATCTTGAGCTGCGACGCGATCTCCTCGATGTAATGGGCGTGCACCAAGAAGTGCAGCAATCGAAGGCGCTTCGCGTTGCCTAGTACCTTCAAGTTGTGAGCCAAGCCGTCGAGTTCGTCCGATGGCGGGTCATCCGCGTCTTTCATCCCGGCCAGGTCCGTTGCCTCCGCGACCACGAGTTACGAAGCCGAACTCTACTGAAGAAGGCTTTTGTCAGCAACGCCCGGCCTGTCGTGTTTGCGCAGGCAAAAGCCTACGCAGCAACAGGGGCCTGCACCCCGGCGTGCTGGACGCCCCGCGCCAATTCGGCCGAAGCCGCTGCCTGCAACACCGCCCTCATTTCCGACGCGTTCTGGAATCGGTTCTCGGGCTCCTTGGCCAGCGCGCGCACCAGGAACGGCCGGACCCAAGACGGCTGGCCTTCCAGGTGCAGTTCCGGCACCTGCTGCAGGATCGCTTGGCGAAGCTGGAAATCATCCCTGCCAGCAATCGGGAGGTAGAACCGACCCGTGAGCAACTGGTAAAACACCACGCCCACAGCGTACAAATCACTGCGTGCATCCACGTCCAGGCCTCGCACTTGCTCTGGACTCATGTAGAGCAGCGTGCCAAGAGCGCCGCCCTCCAAGCCGGTGGCGTCCGGGCGCGCTTCGCGGGCAACGCCGAAGTCGGCCAACTTGATCGTACCGCCCTTGGTTAGCAGAATGTTCTCGGGCTTGATGTCGCGGTGAACAACATCCTTGCCATGGGCTGCTTCCAAGCCGCTGAGCATCTGGTCCAGGATGGCCGTCGCGCTGTACGCCTCCATGCGACCCCGCCGCTGCAGCAATCCATGCAGGTTACCGCCATCGGCGTACTCCATGACGATCAACGCCTCGTCCGGGCCTTCGGCCATATCGTAGATGGCGACGATGTTGGGGTGCCGGATGCTCCCGGCAATGCGCGCCTCGCGCATGAGTAGTTTCGCGGCCTTGCCTCCGAAGGCCGCCGTCCCCACCGCCTTGACCACGACTTCGCGATCCAGCTTCTCGTCGTGGGCGAGGTAGGCGCGCCCATGGGCGCCCTCGCCCAGAAGGCGCTCAACCCGGTAGCGTTCGAGCAGGTAGGCTCCCGCCGACGTGCGGGGCGCAGCTGGCCGGGACGCCCCGGAACGGCCCAAGGTCTGCCGGACCATGTACGCCATGACCTGGTGCTCGCGGTCGCTGATGCCGAGGCTCCGGCGGAGCCGCTGCAGTTCGCGATCAGCGTCACCTGAACCACCGGCAAACACGCGCTCGAGGCTAGCCCGGTACACGTCGAGCTTGCGTTGGTAAAGAAACGCCTCCCGCTCCGTCTCTGAAGGGCCCAGCCGGGCCTCCAAGCGCGTTCGCGCAACCATGACCGCCGAGGCCATGGCCAGC
>JBFJVP010000063.1:0-10893 GCA_041624075.1 Thermoplasmatota archaeon
CCCCGACATCCGGGACCCCCAGCACGCCCAGGCGACGGCGCGGCGCATCGGCGCCCTTCTGCGCTCCACGGGCCGGGTCAAGCGCGGCCTGGGCACCATTCGGCAGGACCTCAACGTGTCCGTTGCCGTGGGCGACCGCATCGAGATCAAGGGCTGCCAAGACCTGCGCGCCGTGCCGCGTGTCATCGAGCGCGAATGCCGCCGCCAACTCTGGTTGCACTACATCCGCTGCGAACTGGACGCACGCGGTTTTGCCCCCGACGCCATCGGAGACACCCAGGACGTCACGGAGATCTTCTCCCAGTGCAAATCCAAGGTCGTTGCCGGTGCCCTCAAGCGGAAGCAGCACGTACTGGTACTCCCGCTTCCCAAGTGGGCCGGGTTGATCCAGGGTGCTAGCGGCGACGGGCCGCGCATGGGGCGGGAGTTCGCCGACCATGCCAAGGTGGCAGCAGGCGTGCGAGGCGTGTTCCACAGCGACGAGTTGCCCGCCTACGGAATCGAGATCGCAGAAGTGGAAGGCGTGCGCAAGACGCTCGGCTTGGGCCCTGAGGACGCCTTTGTCCTGTGCGTGGAGGCCCCGCGCGTTGCCAAGCAGGCACTTGATGCCGTGGCGGAGCGCGCCACCCAATCGCTCCTGGGGGTGCCCCGGGAAGTGCGCGCCGCGCAACCCGACGAGTCGACGCGCTTCATGCGACCCCTGCCCGGCGCCGCCCGCATGTACCCCGAGACAGACATTCCCCCGAGCCGCATCAGCCACGAACGCTGGGCCGACATCATGCAGCGCCTGCCCGAACTTCCGGAGGCCAAGGAAGCCCGCTTCACCAAGACGTACGGCTTGAGCTCGGAGCTGGCGGCGCAACTTCTGCGTGAGGGCGAGGATGCGGACTTCGCAGTGCTGGTGGACGCCGGCGCCGACGCCAACCTGGTCGCCCGGGTTCTGCTTCAGCTGCTGCCCGAGCGAGACAACCCGGATGCCCTTCGACCCCGCCTTGAGGAGTTGTTTGGGGCGCTTGGCAAGGGCCTGTTCGCAAAGGAAGCGCTGCCCGCCATCCTAGAGGTGCTGGACACGCACCCTGATCTGGACGTCGAGCAGGCCATCAGCAACGCTGGAGCCGGAGCAGCCGACGAGTCCATGGTGGACGAGGTCATTGCGCGGGTCATCTCGCAGCGGGGCGACTTCGTCCGTGAGCGCGGCATGGCCGCCCTTGGGCCCCTCATGGGTCCGGTCATGGCGGAACTGCGCGGCAAGGCCGACGGCCAAGTCATTTCAACCCGCTTGAAGGCGGCCATCCAAAAGATGCTGTAGGCCCTAAACCCGGTGTGAAATGGCGGCGTTGGAAGCACCATCGGCCTTGTTCAGGGAACCGAACAGACTAAGGCTGGCGGAGCCATCAGCGAACACCTCTGGTAGGGTGGACCTGTTATGAATCGAATCGGTGTCTTTGCGCTTACACTTGCAATGCTGGCCATGCCGGTCCTTGGAGATGGCAACCTCGGCTGCGACGGGAACGACCGGTACCAGAACTTTGGTGTGCTGTACGTGGACGACCACTTGATGAACCCGTCCAGCAACGCGGACAACACCTTCCCGGCGCCTTACATCTACGCCGAGACGAACGGCCTCAACGGCTTGCAGCGGGAGGCGCCCCCGACCTACCCGAACCCGGCGGCGAAGCCCGGTGACCGGGGCAGTTCCGATGGCTCCGGCCACTGTGGCTTCTCCGGCGGCGAACCCGACCAGTGGCTCCTGTAGGCTGGCGTCCCTCGGGGCACCAACGTTACCGAACAAGCTAAAGTGGGCGACCACCTGCTTGGATTCCCCCGCTTCTTCGTGGAGGCCGCATCCATGACCCGTGCCGCTACTCTCGTGATTGCACTACTGTTCGTTGCCGTAACCCCTGGTGCGGTGGCCAACCATTGCGCGACCGAAACGAATGCGACACCAGTTGGCGTGCTCTATGTTTACGACGGCGAGTACATCTACATGGAGTCCAATGGGCAAGCTGGCCTGCAAAGGGGTTCGGCCAACTCTGCCGTCGGCAAGGCCTTGGGCGTGCCTGGCGACAACGGAACGTGCAGTCACCCTGACAGCATCCTGTTCTGAGTAGACTGGTTGCGTGGGTTGACGCCGCCGCACTGTATCGGCAGTTGTCCAATAAATTAGAAGTAATGGAGCACCGTGGTGGGTTTGCTCAGACGAAGGTGGTTGAGACGTGAAGTGGTCCGTGTTCCTCGTGATTGGTGTGTTGGCGGCGAGCCTATTGCCTAGCGCAAATGGGGCAGGTTGCCCCGAGGATCGGTATGCCGACTACGGTGCTTTTTACGTTGATGACGACCCCAATCCTTACATCTACGTGGAGTCCAACGGCATCGATGGCCTCCAGCGAGGCAACGATGGCAACTTGGACGGCCACTGCGCCCACCCCAACCCTGACCACTGGCTGCTCTAGCCAATTGGGGGACGAAGGCCACGCTTGGGCGCGGTCTTGAACCACCAATGCTTGGCGGGCACGTGGAATTGATCCTGGCGAGCCAGTCGCCGCGCCGTCGTGTCCTTTTGGGCCTGCTCGTGGATCGGTTCACTGTGGAACCGGCCAATGTGGTGGAAGTAGCACCAAGGGCCCTGAGCATCTCCGAAGCGGTCAGTGTTATCGCCCGCAAGAAGGCCCTCGAAGTGAGCCGGCGGAGCCCCCGCGCTTGGGTTTTGGCTGCCGACACGGTCGTGGCCCTTGGGGACGAGTTGGTGGGCAAGGCGCGGGATGAGGCTGTTCTTCGTGACCAGTTGGAGCGTTTGCAAGGGCGGACACATCACGTTTGGACCGGGCTGGCCTTGGCGTGGGATCGCAAGGCCGTGGCTGCGCGCAGCGTCGTGAGTGCCGTGCACATGGGGCGTTTGCCTGAGGACGTGTTGGAGACGTACGTGGCCAGCGGCCAATGGCGGGGCAAGGCGGGCGGTTATGGCATCCAGGATCGGTTGTTGGCGCCGTATGTGCGGGTGCAGGCCGGTCCATGGAGCAACGTGGTTGGTTTGCCGTTGGTGGCGACGGCGGACTTGCTTGACGAGGCCGGCTTGGAGCATCGTGCCCCCCCGGGGGAGGCGACCCTGGAGCAAAGCAACCCCTTTTAGGCGGATTTTCGGCTCCGCCCGTATCCCATGCAGCGCGCCGTCTTGCTCGTCGCCGTGTTTCTGGCTGGCTGCCTTGTGGGGCCTCCGGACCTTGCAGCCGTGTCGCGTGATGTGGAGTTGGCGGCGCTGGAGCTGCTGATTCAGGATCATGATCACAACGGCGCCGAGCACGGTGGCTCGTTCAACGTGGAGTTGGTCGGGTACCACAACGGTGTTGATGATTCGGGCGATCCCAATGCGATTGCTACGGGGACGTGGTACACGGAGTTGGACGTTCACGGCGAGTTGGTTTTCATGGCGCGCTCCGGTTCGTCGGGTGGCTTCGCTATCATCAACGTGGCCACGCCTTCGAGCCCGCGCTGGGTGGGTTCATTTGATGCGTTGCCGGGTGCTGATGTGGAGGTGAGTGACGATGGCCGGTGGGCGTTCTTTGCTACCCAGCGCAACACGCCGGAGCAGATCGTGGCCGGCTTGGCTGCCGAGACCGTCGCGGGGCCGCGGGGCATCAGCGTGGTTGATCTGCAGGACCCCCATGAGCCGACGCTGGCGGGTTTCATTCCGCTGCCTATCAACGGCCCGCACACGTTGACGTTTCATCGCCACGACGACGGCCGCGCCTACCTGGTGGTCTGCACGTACGACCTGCTGGTGGGGCCCGATGGCGCCATAACGGGGACGATCCCTGCCACGCAGCGAGTCCTCGTTTACAGCGTGGAGGAGGGGGGTGTGGCACACGGCTTGCCGCCGGGCCTGAGCCTGGTTTCAACGTATCAGATCCTGGAAAGTGCGCCGCCGGGGCGCCTGTATATGCCCCACGACGCCACCGTTCAATGGCACCCCCGCACCGCCCAGTTGTTGCTGTATGTGGCGTACTGGGACAAGGGTGTGCGAATCCTGAATTTCACCGATCCGGCCAATCTGCGTGAAGTGGGTGCGTGGAACGACTTTGGGCCCAGCAGTCGCGGCAACATTCACCTGGCACGGGCCTTCGATGAGCCTGTGGCTGGCCGCCATGTGACGGTTGCAGAGCCGGAGATTGTGGCTGCCGATGAGACTGGTTACTTGGCATTCATTGATACCAGTGATCCGTCCCGTCCCCAGACACTGGGTCGGTGGACGCTGCCGGGCGACTTGGTGGTGCAAGCGTTGGAGTTTTCTCCTCATAATTTTGACACCTGGGGCGGCCGCGTGGCCTTGGCGCACAACCATGCTGGCTTGTGGATCATCGGCGCTGGCACCGAGGCGGACTTGGAGGATCCCAAGAGCTTGGGCTTCTACATGCCGTACTTGGCTCGTGAGGATTCGCCGCGCCCGCAGCCATACCTGTGGGGGGTTGTGGAGCGAGGTGGCTTGCTGTATGCCGTCGATGAGGCAACGGGTCTCCATGTGCTTCGCTACACGGGCCCCTAGGCAGCCGGCGCCGGCGCACAACCATAATTAGCCACCCAGCGTTTCCGATCTAGCTACCTGCTGGTAGTAACGGAGTTGATGAAATGAAAACTGCAACAATTGTCGTCCTGGCGGCCGCCCTGACCATGGCGGTACCCTCGGGTGTTAACGCAGCCCTGTGCCATGTGCCGCTGACCGACCTGTTGGACGTCGACATCGCGGGCGTCATCTACATCGATGACCGCCCCGGCGAAACCATCCCCGTCTCGCTGGTCGGATTCACGGGCGGCGGCGGCACGTGGGTGTACGTCGAGACCAACGGCATCCCCGGCTTGCAGGCTGGCGGTGCTAGCGTCATCGACGAGGCCGACGAGCCCTTCGCCGGCTGCACCAACGCGGACCTCCTGATCTTCTAAGATCTTGGATTGCCTCGCCCCTTTCCTCCTGTTTCTCGCCGCGCGGCCAATGCAACTCGATGTCGGTGCGGCCGCGCCGGCAGCGTGTGGGCGGTTCCGTGCGCACTGGAAGCGCACCAACAAGGTTTTTAAACACCGGCCAGTGTTTGCACACTTGTTGCCGGTCAACCGGTAGCAAACGGAGTTGATTGAGAATGAAAACCATGATCGTGGCCAGCTTGACGGCCGCTTTGATGCTAGCCGCCCCCATGGGCGTCAACGCGGCCCTGTGCCCTGCCAGCGATGTCCTTGACATCGCCGGCACGCTCTACATCCACGACCGCCCCGGCGACGGTGCCCCCTACGGCAGCGGCCTCTTCACGGGCGCCGGCACCTGGTTCTACGCTGAGTCCAACAGCATTCCCGGCCTGCAGCTGAGCGGCGGCACCAGTGTCATCGACGAGGCTGACAACTGGGGTGCTGACTGCACCAACGGCGACCTGCTTCTCCTGTAAGCACGCCGCGAACCACTCCTCCTTCTTCTTTCACCATTATGTTTTTTGGGCCCAAATCAACCTCTTTTAGATATATTCAAGCCATTTCTTTCAATGGGCATCCGCAGGCAATCAACCTGTCTGGGTGGCGCAGGCGGAAGGCTGCGTTTGATGGGGGGTGCCAGCTTGATCGCGTGACCAAGGCCTCAAACCTTTTAGACGGGTGACAAAGTGCAACCTTGCGGTGTCGCTCAGGCGACCCGCGGAGGCAACACAACCATGACTCGCTCTGCAATCCTGTTCGCCGCCACCCTTCTGGCTGCGGGCCTCATTCTGGGTCCCGCCGCCGTTTCCGGCGAGCACACCTGTCGAAACGTCTACGCGATCCCGATCGCCAGCACGATTTACATCGACATCCACGACTACCAGCCGACTCCGTGGGCCATCAGCCAGGACCCGACGGGCTACGAGCGCATGACTTCGAACCCGCCGCCTGTTGGTTCCGAGACTCACATCTACATGGAATCCAACGGCAAGCCGCTGCTGCAGCGCAGCGAGGTGCCCAGCCAGTTCGGCTTCACCGACAGCTACGGCCTGAGCTGCGTCGGCGGCGACACCCTGCTTCTGTAAGCAGAGTTCTTCGTTCTTCTCCCACTCTCTTCCCGCCTTTTATATTGTTGATGTCCTTTGAGACGAGCTAGCCTGCGGTGTGTCAAGTCCCCGCATGGCCGGCAGGCTTGGCTGCGCAGGCATTCGCCGGCGTTCCAACACCTGTGGCAGCGAAGGCCTTTTTAGTGCGTGGGTTAGTGTTGCTTAGGCTACCACCGTGAGTGGAAGCTGACGGAGCATTCAGATGAAGCGCCTATCGACGGTTCTCCTTGCCGGAGTGTTGTTGCTGACAAGCACTCCTGCCACGGCGGCCAACTGCCCCACGGAAACGGATATTATCATCGAATTCCAGGGCCCCGACAACCGGATCCTTGCAGATCTGATCTACGACCAGAGTGTTGGCCCCCTGGCCCACTACTACGTCGCCGACGACACTGACTCCGGCCAGCCCTTTGTTGTGGCTGTCTACAAGGAATCCAATGGTACGCCTGGCCTGCAGCGCGCTGACCCCACGGTTGGCGAGGACCTGTGCGACAACCCGGATGAACTGATTATCTAAATCAGTTCGATCTTATCCTTCCCTTTGTTCTCTTTCCCTATTTTCGAACCCGAACAGTCATCCGGTACCTGAGTCGGGGGCTTTTTGGCCGCGCTCCGGATGGAGCCTGCCATGGGCATCTCGACCGTCACGGTCGTCGGAGCGGGCAACATGGGTTCTGGCATCGCACAGGCGTTTGCTGCCGGCGGTTGCCGTGTCTACCTTGTGGATGTAGCCGATGGCGCCGTTGGCCGGGCGATTGACAGGATTCGGGGGGGCCTGCAGCGGCGAGTGGCTGCGCGCAAGATGAAGGCTGCTGATGTCGAAGCGCTCCTGGCGCGGCTCGCTCCGGCCGGCGCCGTTGAAGAGGCTGCTCCCAAATCCGATTTGGTGATCGAGGCGATCGTGGAGGACTTGCCAGCCAAGCAGCAGTTGTTTGCCGGGCTTGATGCTGTTTGTGGTCCCGAGGTTGTGCTTGCCACCAATACGTCTAGTTTTCGCGTTTCGGACATCGCGTCGGCCACGGCGCGCCCCGATCGAGTCGTCGGCCTGCATTTCTTCTTTCCGGCCGCAGTCAATGCGTTGGTTGAGGTCATTGCCGGGCCCGCTACCAGTCCGGCTGCCGAGGCCACCGCGTGGGCTGCGGCCGAGATGGTTGGAAAGCTTCCCATCCAGGCTTCTGATTCGCCCGGCTTTTGCGTGAACCGATTCTTTGTGCCCTGGCTCAATGAGGCCTCCCGCATGCTGGAGGAGGGCCTTGCTTCGGCGGCGTCAATCGATGCCGCAGCGCGCGAGGCGTTTGGCATTGCCATGGGCCCGTTCGCCCTCATGAATGCCACGGGTCCCCCCATTGCGTTGCACTCGCAGCAGACGTTGCACGAGGCGTTTGGGCCCTTGTACGAGCCGAGTCGGGCCTTGGCTGCCCGAGTAGAGGACGGGGGGCCGTGGCCCCTTGGGGATGGGGCTGAGCCCGCCCCGGAGGAGGTGCGAGATCGCCTGCTTGCCACGGTGTTCCTGATTGCAGCTCAGTTGCGGGAAGAGGATGTGGCGTCCGCCCGCGACGCCGATCTGGGTGCGCTGACGGGCTTGCGCTGGGCGCGGGGCCCTTTCCAGATGATGAATGACCTGGGCTTGGCTGAGGTCTTGCGGCTGGTCGAGCCGTTTGCCAACCGGTGGGGCGTGCCGATTCCTGCAAGGTTGGTCGAGTTGGCTGATGGTGGTGGCAAGTGGGAGTTGCCGCTGGTGCAGACCACGTGGCTTGATGAGGGCCGGATTGCTCAGGTCAAACTGGATCGGCCGGAGCGGCGCAACAGCTTGGCACCGGAGATGCTCGAGGCCTTGGCCCGGGCGCTGGATGAATTGGAGGCTGGCGAGCCTCGTGCGGTGATCCTGACCGGTCGGGGTCGCGTCTTTGCTGCGGGTGCTGACATTCCCCGCATGGTGGATCTGGGCAGTCGCGACGCTGCGCGCTACACGGCCCAGGGGGCGCGAGTCCTGGAGCGCTTGGAGGCGCTGCCGGCGCCGGTGGTCATGGCCATCAACGGGGTGGCCCTCGGGGGCGGTCTCGAGCTGGCCTTGGCGGGTGATATCTTGCTGGCCGCGCGGGGGGTACGACTGGGCTTGCCTGAAGTGGCATTGGGACTTCACCCGGGGTGGGGTGGCACGCAGCGCCTGCCCCGCCGCATTGGTCTTGGGCGGGCCAAGGATTTGGTGCTCACGGGGCGTTCGATCGATGCCGACGAGGCTTTCCGGTTGGGCTTGGTCAATGAGGTCGTGGATGCAGGACAACTGGCGCAGCGCGCCTTGGACGTGGCGCGGACCATCGCAGGCCACGCCCCCTTGGCGGTCGGTGCAGCCAAGCGCAGCATGAATCGAGCAATGGCCACGGACCTCGATCTGGGCTTGGAGCTGGAGCGGGAGTCGGTTGCCCTGTTGTTTGACACCGAGGACAAGAAGGAGGGGCTGACGGCGTTTCTGGAGCGCCGCGCGCCTGATTTCAGGGGTGCCTGAGTGACACAACTGGCGGGCCTGCGCATGGTCGCTTTGGCCAACGTGGTGTTCTTTGCCGGTTGCGCGGCGGCGTACTGGACACGGCTATCGCCCACCATGTCAGCGGTCATGGCGCTGGTGGTCATGCTTGGTGCGGTTCTGGACTTGCGCCACGCTCAGCCCGGCAGCCAGTCGATGGATCGGGCATTCAGTTTCGTGGTGGGTGCCCTTGCCATGAATGCCGTGCTGGTGGTCTTGCCTTACCTCACCGTTTCGGAGGAGGGGAGCCTGTGGGACTTGCGTCTTTTCCCCGGCCTGGAACTGGTCGTGAGTGCCGGCGGCTTGGCCATCGTCAATCACGCCGTGTTCAGCGCCGCCGGCAGCGTCGCGAGCGCCTCCCGGCTGGCGCAGGTGCACCTGGTTGGGGTTGCCATCGCGGTGGGTGCCCTGTTTTACTTGCCTGATGGGGCTTGGGTTGCCGTGGAGGCCAATGGCTACGCAACCCGCATGCTGGATCTGCAGTGGAGCCCCCTCATGGCGGCGGCGGCTTCGTTGGGTTGGGCCGTGGTCGGTGTGCAGGCGGCAAGCCGGCGCACAGTGGCGTAGTGCCGCGCCCCGGCGGGAACGCCGCTTGGACAGTTCAGCTTATCTAGTGGTCCTCCAATCGACGGGTGGTAGCCCTTCTGGGGCGAGCCATAACGGAGTTGATTGAAATGAAGACCTTTGGTATTGCTGTGATTGCAGCGCTGCTCATGATGGGCATGCCGTCCGCCAGCGCTACGTGCACGACGGACACCAGCGCCACCGACCTTGCTGGTGTGATCTACATCACCAACGACTCGGGCGCCCCTGTGCCGGTCCTGTTCGACTGGGTGTACTTGGAGAGCAACGGCTTCAACGGCCTGCAGCGCGGCGGTGTGGCCTGGCACGGAAACGACGCCGACGGCATCGCGTTCCCCTGCAGCAACCCCGACACGATCCTGTACTAATCGTACAGATTCACCTCTTCCCTCTTCCATATCATTATTTTTTATTAGTGCCTATTGAATCAGGCTCTTGGCGGTTCCTGCTGGCTACCTGCTACGACTTGCAGGGGCCCAACCCATCCGACTTTGTACCGGGCTGCAACTCGCCAAGCGTGGCGATGCTTCAGATTCTGGGCGACGGCGAGGGTGTCCACGGCGTCGATATTCCCCAGTTGCCTGAGGACCAGCTTCGCAAGGCCTTCCGCACCATGCTCCTGGTGCGCACCCTGGATGGCAAGCTGAGTAACCTGCAACGGCAGGGGCGCATCGGATTCTACGGCGCCTGCACGGGCCAGGAGGCGACGCCCATTGGCACCGCCATGGCGCTCGAGGACCGCGACTGGGTCTTTCCCGCGCTGCGTGAGGGCTCGGCGGCGCTGTATCGCGGGTTCCCCGTGGAGTTGTACGCGGCCCAGTGCCTGGGCAACGACATGGACCTGCAGCGGGGCCGCCAGATGCCGTGCCACTACATGGATCGCCGCATCCACCACGTTTCCTGGTCCAGCGTCATCGCAACCCAGTTGCCCCACGCGGCGGGCGCCGCGTACGCTGCCAAGATCAAAGGGGATGATGTGGTCACGGTGGGCTTTCTGGGCGATGGAGCGACCAGTGAGAATGACTTCCACTCGGCACTCAACTTCGCGGCCGTCACCAAGAGCCCCTGCGTCTTCGTCATCCAGAACAATCAGTTTGCCATTAGCGTCATGCACGACAAGCAGACTGCCACGAAGACCTACGCTGAGAAGGCGGTCGCGTACGGAATGCCTGGCGTGTGCGTGGATGGCAATGACGTGCTCGCCGTCCACCAGGTCGTGTCCGAGGCGGTGGCGCGCGCCCGCTCCGGTGGTGGCCCCACGCTCATCGAGGCGGTCACCTACCGCGTGACGCCCCATTCCAGCAGTGACGACCCGACCCGCTACCGCGACGAGGCGTTGCATGAGCAGTGGATCAAGCGCGACCCCGTGGAGATTCTGCGCCGCCACCTGACGGCCCGGGGTATCTGGACCCGCGAGTGGGAGGATGCCATGCAGAAGGACTTGGACGCCGAGGTGGCCGCTGCGATCACCCGCGCCGAGGAGGCACCCCTGGTCGAACCGGATACACTGTTCGAGGACGTGTACGAGACGATGCCGGCCCTCCTGGCGGACCAGCGGGAGTCGCTGCGCCGGGATTTGGAGCGCGGCGTCCACGATGGTCCCCGGGACCACTGACGACCAGCAGCGGCGGGTTGTCGGGCGTTCGCTCCGCAGTTGAGTGTCACACTTTGGCAAGGCCGCCGAGGCCTAGTCCTGGCTTCGAATGGCCTGAACCACGGCTTCGCCAA
>JBFJVP010000064.1:0-10887 GCA_041624075.1 Thermoplasmatota archaeon
GAAGCGCTGCCACCGGGGGCGCGCTCGCGGCGCAGGGCGTCGGCGGCCTTGGCCGCTTCGTCCGCCACGCGGTTCGCCTCGTCACGAACCTCCTTCTGGCGGCGAACCGCTTCGTTCATCTCGTCGCGCCGCTTCTTGTGCTCGTTGGCCTGGTTGACCAGTCCGCGAACCTTGGCGTTGTATTCGTCGCGCTCCTCTGCGTGGGCGCGGGCTTCATCGTTGAGACGATCCCTCTCCTTACGGAGTAGGTTCGCCTTGTCCTGCAGCTCTTCCCTGTTGGGAACGAGCCCGGCGGCGTCCTCACTCATGGTGATCACCTGAATGGTTGCGCGGACGAGGGGGTGCTATATGACCTATACGGCGAACTCCTCGTTGGGCTCGGGGAGTCCTTCCGGCTCGTGCTCGCTGACTGCAGATTTCCCCGGCATCGGGCACCGTGCAGCTTGCGTTCACCAAGAGTTGCCCCGGAAACTATTTGCAGGCACGCGACTCTGGCCGGGCTATGTCGTTGGTTCGGGTGCTCGCGGTGAGCCTCGTTGTCATGTTTGTAACCGTGCCGTCCGGCTCCGCCGTTCTGGATGGCTTGCCCGCTGCGTCAGTGCCGCAGCCGGGTGCACCCAGCGTTGCCTCTTCGCCGCCCACAGACGCCGGAGCGGATCCGGCCGCCCGCGCGGGCAGCCCTACAGCAGGGGCTCCTGTGGCCCCGCACCGTACGTGGCTAGACAGTGCGCTTGAGCCGCGCCAGCCCAAGCTGTGGCCCCCGGCGCCGGAAACGCCCTGGTATGACGGCTATGCGCAACTGGCCAAGGACCCCGAGCGGGCGGGACTGGGGGCACCCCTTGCCCAGGTGGTCGATGCAACGCTCCATGAACTGGATCTCGCCCTGGCTTCGCCCGGCACTCCCACCGCCATCAAGAACCTGGCGCGGCTGGCAGCCCAGCACGCTGCAGGGGGCCCCGACAGCGCGGCGCCCGTCCTTACACGCTCGGATGCAACCCAAACACAGGTCCGCCACCTGTATCGAAACCCAACAGGCGACGACGGGCTGGACTCGGTTTGGGCGACGCCGTTTGCAGGAATGCCGACGCTGGTGCGCGCCATCGACCTCGATGGCGATGGCCGTGACGAGACTGTCGTGGGCACTGATGCTGCCGTGGCGGCATTCGGCGCCAACCTCACGGTTCTCTGGGTCAACCACCTGGGCGGCCCCGTGACAGCCCTGTTTGCAACGGACCGGGACGGTGATGGTGCCTCAGAGGTTGTCGCCGCGACCGCCTGGCGAGGAATGCCGGGCCGAATTCTGATGCTGGATGGCCGGACGGGCGCCACCCAATGGGAGCTTGGCATCGACGGCTCGTGGCTTGGTGCTGGTCCGGCCTCCGACGAGCCGGGGGCAGACATCCTCGCCGTCGACTCGCGCGGGTCTCATTACCGGTTCACGGCCGAAGGGGAGCAGGTGCGCGGGTCCTCGGTCGAGTTGCTGCCCAGCGTGTCCTTGTTTGTGGCGGCTCATTTCGCCGTCGGGCACTACCTTGCTGGCTTCGGGGACTTGAACGGCGACGGGGTGGCGGATTCTGTCTCAGCCGGCCTCTACTTCGACTTCGCTTCCGTTCCTCTTGTGGCGTCCTACTTCGGCATCTACACGATCGTCTACGCCGTCGATGGGGCCACCGGGGACCTGTTGTGGCTCCATAACGAAGGTGGCGAGCCGCAGGACTTCGCCATGCAATTCCTGTTTGACCTGGATCTGCTCGATGGTCGGGGAGATGGCTCGCTGGACGTGGCCTTGGCGGGCTACGGCTTCAGGTACCCCACGGCGTTCACGGGGGGCCTCTACAACAGCTATTTCCGCGTCATTGATGGGTCGTCACTTGCCAAGGGTCTGGTCCTTGGCCAACGGGAACTCATTCTTCCCCTGTCCTGGGCGGATTTCGTGACCGACTTGGACCACGCCGACGCCAACGGCGATGGCCGGGACGAAGTCGTGGTGGTCCGCCGACCCGCCCTGCTGGGTGGCGCCTTGCAGGTGGAGCGCTACCAGCTTCCCCCCGCAGTCATCAATGACCCCGCCCTGGCACCGGCGCTCGTCTTGCCCGAATGGGGCTTGGACGTGCCCGACATGGATGCCTGGATCTGGTCCGTGGACGAAGCGGGCGGCCCCTCCCTGGGCATCTCAACAGCGGGAATGGAAGGTGGCTCGATACTCGTGGTGCGAGGCGATCAGGTGACTGCCAGCGCGTCGTTCCCCTGGGACGTGGCGATTTCTGGGGCGGCCGTGGGCGACGTCGTTGTCGTGGGCCGCCTGGGCCATTTGGAGGCGCGGCCCCTGGAGGACGCCGAAGAGGTCGCGGCCACGTACCGGTTGCGCGGCCTGCCGATTGATCTGCAGCGCGCCGACGCGGATCGAGATGGCTATGCTGACATCTACGTTCATGGCTATGATGGGCGCGTGTACCTGGTTGACGGCCTAACCGGGTCTGCGCACCCGCCCATCTGGCCCGATCGCTACGCCATCGACTTTCACGTCGCAGATGCAACAGGCGACGGCCGCCCGGATCTCTTTGCCCTCTTCGCCGACGGAGTGGTTACGGCCTTCGACGGCGCAAGTGGCGATGAACTGTGGCGCATGGAAATGGAATCCTCGCAATGGCCCCTGGTCTGGATGGACGGCGACGCCGACGGCGCCCCCGACGTGGTCCTTGAGGACTTCAGTGAAGACACGTTGAGCCTGATCAGCGGGCTGGATGGCTCGAGGCTTTGGTCCCAGGGCCTGCCGGAGCGGTTCTACGTGTGGGGCTGGGAGGCGGTCAAGCTGCGGGGTAGCGCCGACGACTTGCTGCTCTACGACTACTTCGGCGAAAGCATGCTGGCACTGGCTGGTGACACGGGAAAGGAGATGTGGCACGATCCTGAAGGCCTCTGGGACGTGTCCTGTGGTGGATCCATGGACAGTGATGGGGATGGACTGTCGGAAGCGTATTTTGTCGTGGTCCTGGTGGATGAAGATGGAAACGTTGCCGAGGAGTCCGTCCTGCGCCGCTATGATGCTCGCGGAAACAGTGAAGACTACTCAATTGGCGACGGGCGAATCTGGATTTGTGACCTGGCCGGAGTGGAGTCGCGAGCGGCTCCCTCGCTGGCCTTGGCCTCGCTGGATGTGGTGGAGGACGTCAGGGCCAGCGTGGGACGCTTTGATCTGGCGGCGAGGGATTGGGTCTGGCGCGAGCACTGGTTGCCCGATGCAGATGGCTGGATCTACACGCCTATCTTGGCGGGTGCCACCAGCCAGCGAGTCGCGACTGTCTGGCGTGACACCGTGACCGCCCGTTCGTTTGCCGACGGCACTGAGGTCGCGACTTTCTCCACTGGTGGCCCGATCGTTTACCGTGGTGGACTTCACGACCTTGACCGCCGTGCGCCCCACGAGTGGGTGGCCGCGTCTCTTGACGGCTTTGTTTGGGCCTTGGCTGAGGATGGGCAGGGCGTTCGTGAGAAGGTGCTGGATGAGGCGGCGGAGCAGGGCAAGTCCATCGACGAGGAGGTTCTTGGCTTGCAGGATTCAGGAGACCGTGACACGCCCTCTGTGGCTGCGGGCCTGATCCTGGTGGCCTTGGGCTTGGCCGGGGCGGTGCGCCGGCGCCAGCGGTGAGCACCAAAGTGCGACAACGGCTAAGAGCAACGGGGGCTGGGCTTGTCTCATGGACTCAGTCAAGTTGCTCTTGGCCGGGCTTCTCATCATGGGAAGCCTGGCGGGCTGTATCGATGATGGCGCCGACGAGGTAGCGGCTCCGACCTTCGGAGGCCTCGTGCCCGTGGCGGAGCGACACCAGTTGCCGTACGAGATCGGCGGCGAGTGGAGCTACACGTTGGCCCCGGGTGCTTTCGACATCCTTCCCGCCGTGCCCATCGACATTCCGGTGGAGTTGCCGGTGACGGAGGCGACGTCCTCCAGCGCAACCGGCCTGACCGTCAACCTGGGGCTGTTCATGCCGGACGTTCCTGAAGGCACGAAGGTGCCCGTCATCGTCGACGCGGGTCCGTACTACGCTGGAACCAGCAATCCTGGCTTGCAGACCGAGGGCGACACGGTGGCCACGGAGCCCGCTAACCGCTTGGGGCGGTTCCTGATTGAGAACTTCGTTCCTCACGGATACGCGGTTGCCCAGCTCAGCGTCACCGGCACGGGTGACTCGGGTGGCTGCATGGATCTGATGGGACTCACGGAGCAATTGGGCATCGATGCCGGTGTGACGTGGCTGGGTGAACAGGAGTGGAGCAATGGCAACGTGGCTCTCATTGGCCGCAGCTACGATGGCTCGACGCCCTGGGAGGCCGCCACGACTGGTAACCCGCACCTCAAGACGATCGTTCCGATCAGTGGCTTGACGGGTGTTCATGAGTTGATGTGGCGCAACGGTTCGGCTGAGCTGCGTGCTCCGGGCCTGTTGTACGGGATCTACGCCGCCATGACGTTTGACGGCGATGCCAACGATGCCGGCAACCTGTGCGCGGACAACTTGCTGGGCGGCCCGCAGGGTGTTGCGGCGTACGTTACCGGCGATCAGGTGGCTCCGGCAGTCAACGACTACTGGGTCGAGCGGTACTTCTTCGACCGTGTGTTGGAGAACTACAACGGGTCCGTGTACTACATTCACGGCTTGCAGGATTGGAACGTGGACCCGCACATGGCGTTCCCGTACTACAACCAGTTGCTGGATGCCGGTTACGAAGTCAAGGGCCTGTTTGGCCAGTGGGGTCACATGTACCCCGACCGTGAGGCGGAACACAGCAATCTGGGCGACGGCTACGGTGCGCAGGCGTTCCCCAACTCGGTTCGTTACGACTGGGCCCAGGATCTTCTGGAGTGGTTCAACTACTACCTGAAGGAGACTGGCCCGCAGCCGAGCCTGCACGTTGAGGTGCAGGACCACATGGGTGCGTGGCGCTTCGAGCAGGCGTACCCTCCGCGGGACGCCACTCGCGTCGAGTTGGGTCTGGATCAGGCGGCCCGCCTGCACGACGGCCCGGATGTGGTGTTCGGTGAGTGCCCCGCGCTGGAATTCTGCCTGGGCGACGGCCCCCTGGGGTACGAGTTTGGGCCTCTGGATGCTGCCAATGACACCCGTATTGCGGGTAATGCCTGGTTCCACGTAACGGTGACGCCTGGCGGTCCTGGTGGGCAGCTCTTTGCGCGCTTGATTGACGCAGAGACCGGCCTGCGCTTGGGGCATGCAGTGATGGACCTGCGCTTTGCTGCTGGAGGTAACCAGATGCAGCCGGTGGTGCCGGGTTTGCCCTTGGTGGCCATGATGGAGTTCCAGGCGATGGATGTCATCTTGCCGGCGGGTCACGGCTTGCTGTTGGAGGTGTTCCCGACGGGTGAGGATTACCTGCCTAGCGTCGTAACCGACCCGGTCGTTATCGATGTCTCTGGCGCCAGCGTGCTGAGTCTGCCGACGGTGCAGCGCGGCGACGAGGCGTTCTTCACGCCGCCCGGCCAGCGTTAGTCTGGCTACGGGTTCTTTTTCTCCTTCACCCCTGCTTTTCTTGGCTCTCCCTAGGGAGGGGTTTGTTGCATGCCAACCGCTTGGTTGTGCTCTGTGGTGCCGACTGGCAAACGTTGATGAGGTGCGACGCCATCCACCAACCGTCTTTAGCAAGACAAAAGGCGGTAATATGCGATTCTCCGTGCTTCCGATTGCGATCCTGCTGATCGCAGCAACGTCCCAAGCGGGAACGACGTGGTCCGACCCAGACCACGACAGTCTCTCCCCCCAAGGCCAACACGACATCGCCCACCTGTGGGCCCAGGACCAACAAGGCGACCTCGCGCTTCGTCTCGAGTTGTACGGCGCCATGACTGCCGACGGCACCGCCACGTACCTGCTTGCCTGGCAAAACGAGACGCACCAAAGCTGGCTCCGATGTGCGGCAACCGCTGCCCACGAGGGGCCCCAGCTCCACTGCACAGCCGAACGCCGGACCCTTGAACCAACTGCCAGCTGGCTTACCCCCGAACCCGTATCGGAGCAAACCTTTGACGTGCTCCTGCTCGACGGTGGGGCAACCCTCTTCGTGCAAGTCCACGGCGCGGCCGCTGCGGGCATTCCCGAACGCCTTCTTGCAGCGGCCTACGTTTGCCCGCCGATCCTTGCCGCCTCCTTTGCGGGCCTCACCCTCTGCATCCTCAGCGACTCCACCGCTGAACCGAGCCCGGAGCACCCCTTGCCCCTGATTCTGCGGGTGAATCCTGCGGATCCCACCAGCCTGCCCCCGAGCCTGCCGGACCCAGGAAACGACCCCGAGGTTCCAGCCGTGCCGGAGGCGGGGAACGACCCCGAGGTTCCAGCCGTGCCGGAGGCGGGAAACGACCCTGCTCCATCCATTGAAGTCCCGGGGGTCGAGCCACCATCGGATCCCGGCGCGCCCGCCACACCCGAGTTGCCGGCGGTCGAATAACCCGGCTTGTGGCCGCCAGTGCAGAACAGACTCCGTACAAACCCCTCCTCGCCGCTACTTTTTCGTTAGCCAATGTTTTTCGTTTACGCCCGAATGCAGGGGCATGCATACGCGGACCCTGCTGGTCCCAGTTGCCCTAGTGCTCGTGGCTCTTGCACCCGTGGCCTCCGCCAGCGGCCCCCCAGACTGCATCAGCTACGCGCTGGGAAACCCTAGCTTCTGCCTGATCCAAGCCGGCTTCGAGGACCTCGACGGGCGCGAGTACAGTGTCGATACGGGAATCGCGGGCATCTGGAAGCGCTGCACGGCGGGCGTTTGCACGCCGTGGATCCCGTTCTGCTTCAGGGTGCACGTGGTCTGGAGCGACAACCACATCGTTTGGGAACAACCCTGCCTGCCAACGCCGGGCGTTCCCGATCCCGACCCCGAGGCGCCATAGTCTCTCGAACTCCCATCAGCCGCTGCCCAGCGGACCTTGCAGCCCACGCCAACCTTCAAGAGCAACAACCGCTGCGACGGCCCGTCGATGCTGGACGACCCCACCGCCAAGGGCATCCTTCATGCCTACACGGAAGCCCACCGTGACGAAGAGGGCCAGCCGGCTCCCCTGATGATCCTCCACGGAATCCGCGAGGAAGTCACCATCCGGCCACACATCGAACTACCCAGCGCCTACCACATGGCGCACTACGTCGACGAATTCGTCACCGAACGCGTCAGCGCCGTCACCGTCTGCGGCCGCTTCTACAAGCAGATTGGAAAGAAACTCTTCCAAGGCACCATCCTGTACCACGTCGACCGCATCGGCAGCCACCTCATTCGTGGCTTCGATCTGGACACCGGCCGCTACCACGTCCTGGATGACTCCCCGTACTGGAACAAGTTCCCGTACGACTTCGACGAGGGCCCCCTTGACCCGGAAATGCCCATCGGCTACCATCCCGGACCCCTGGGCGGCGAAGCGGACGACGGCCTTGAAGGCGACGAGCCGGACGACGAGGACACGGAGGCATAGGTGCAACCCCTGGTGCAAGCCGAGGGACTCTGCAAGAGCTATGGCTCCACCCACGTCCTTCGCGACGCGGCATTCATCATTCACCCCGGGGACAAGATTGCCTTGGTTGGCCCCAACGGCAGCGGAAAAACCACGCTCTTCCGGCTGCTGGCGGGCCAATTAAAACCGGAATTGGGGAGCATTGAATTCAAGCCCGACCTGCGCGTGGCGTACCTCCCCCAAGTGCCCGACATCCCGCCGGATCGCAACGTTGGAGAATTGCTTGCAGCGCCAACTGCCACGGCGCGAAAGCTGCAAGCAGAAATTGAAGCCCTCGAATCCTGGATGGCTGATCCGGCTGCGTGGGAGCAGCCCGACGCCAGCCAGAAGATGCAGCGCTATTCCGATCTGCAAACCCAGGTCGCGCAGGAAACCGCGAAGGGTCGCGCCACCAGCAGCCCACTGCTCAACGACCTGGGATTGCCGGAAGAAATCCTGGACGCCAAATTTGGATCCCTGTCCGGAGGCGAGCGATCAAAAGTGCTGCTGTGCAAGGCCCTTTCGGCGGCCAAGGACACGGATCTCTTGATGCTCGATGAACCCACCAACCACATGGACATCCCCACGGTGGAATTCATCGAGGAATACCTCATGAGCCTCGATGGGTCGGTCATCGTGAGCGCCCACGACAAGTACCTCCTTGACAACGTGGCGGACCGCGTCTTCGAAGTGGACCATCGTCGCGTGGCAGCCTACACTGGCAATTATTCCAGTTACCAGGCCCAGCGCGCTGCCCTTCGAGCAGCCCTTGAGGCCAAGAAGCGCCGACAATTCCACGAGGTCAAGCGACAACTGGCCATCATTGAGGAGCTCAAGGCGCGCAACCGGTTCGACTCCCAAGTCAAGAGCCGCAAGACCCGCATGAAGCACATCGAGGAGGTGAAGCAGGACGCTCCCACCAAGCACAAGGGCTTCCGCCTGCTCTTCGAAACGGACCGCATGCCCCGGGAAGTCCTGGTGCTGGAGAATGTGTCCAAGTCCTTCGGGGATCGCACGCTGTTCTCCGGCGTCGGCTTTGAAGTGGAGGGTGGCGACAAGATCGGCCTCATCGGCCCCAATGGCTGCGGCAAA
This sequence comes from Thermoplasmatota archaeon, assembly GCA_041624075.1. Lineage (GTDB taxonomy): Archaea > Thermoplasmatota > E2 > JACPAO01 > JAHFTW01 > JBFJVP01. Next base: position 8,585 of record JBFJVP010000064.1, read on the forward strand.
TCCACGCTCCTCAAGATCCTCACCCAGCGCCTGGCGCCCGACACAGGGGAACTCAAACTGGGCAAGAACGTCCAGATCGGCTACTTCGACCAGCACCACGAAACCCTCGACCCCCAGCGCCAACTCATCGAGGAGATCCGATCGCTGCGCGACCCGCCGCCGCCAGACGAGTGGACCCGCGGCCTGCTGGGTCGCTTCCAGTTCACTGGCGACGACGCCTTCAAACAAGTCAAGGACCTCTCCGGTGGCGAGCGCGCCCGCTTGGCGTTGGCGAAGTTCATCGCGGACAAGCACAACCTCCTGATTCTCGACGAGCCCACCAACCACTTGGACATCCTGAGCCAAGAGATCGTGGCGTCCGCCCTGCGGGAGTACGAGGGAACCGTTATCGTCGTGTCCCACAACAGGAGTTTCCTGGATCAGATCTGCAACCGCATCGCGGTTATTGCCCACCGCCGCGTCGGCGTCTTCTCCGGCAACTTCAGCACCGCTTGGACCAGCAAACAATTGGCTGACTTCGCCAAAACCGGCGTCAAGGGACGTTACAAGGTCCGCAAGGCGTTCAAGGACTGGGAGAAGGATGAAAAGTACCACGCCGGCGACGTGATCGAAGTGACCGGCCTCGAAACCCAGGGCTTCAAGCGGTTGCTGCGCTGGGCCGAGGCCGAGGGGCGCGTCGAGTTGCTAAACGGCTGACCGCTAACTCGCGGGGGCTTCCCGCAGAGCCTTCGCCTCAATGGTGTACGCACCACTGTACACCTTGGTCGGGGTGGGTTGATCCATGTACAAACTGAACTCCCACAAGCTCTGCTTCGCGTAGGGGCTGTCGCCGCTCTTGTAATCCACAGGCAGAAGCCAGCGCACCTGGTTGGGCTTGGTAGGGTCCGGCGGCTGGCGCTGCGCCGCGGCGGCATCCCATGCGTCGGCGCCGTGGTAGGCTAGATTCAGGCCCGCAGGCAAGCCGGCCACGTACGTCAACACCACTTCCACGGCCGCCGCATTGAAGGGCACCAAGGCGCCGTCGTCGGGGACGAAGTAGCCCGGGCAGCCGCCATAGCACATCATGCTGTTATCATCGCGCACTGCGAGGCCCACCAAACCGTCGCCCGAGAACAAGGGCAACTCCTCCTGGCCCTGCCACAGGTCAGGGTGAGGTGGGAAGGCAGGGATTTCCCGGCCCCGGTGCGCCACCGCCCTAGCCTCCAGGGTTCCCTTGAACTCCACTTCATCCTCCTCAGTTGGCATGAGCAAACCGAACCGCCACAGGCTCAGGCTCTGATGTGGCGGGTCGTTGGCGTCGTTGGTCGCGTTGATGCGAATGGTCTGACCGTTCTCGATCGGGCCCATCGACTGGGGTTCGGCGTCCATGGCGGTCTTGACCAGCAATTCGGGCGCACCAAAGCCGCGCTGAATCTCGGCCTGCCACGTCATGGTCACGTTCACATACGCCGTGCCTTGGGGAACGATTGAGCCGGCAGGCAGGCGGAAGCGCGCCAATTCCATACCGTCACGGCACCCTTGGCACAGGTTGTGGAAGCTGCGGTTCTCATGGAGTACGATGAGCCGGTCGGCGCCGCCCCAGTAGTCGTGCACATGCCAACCGCTGCCGTCCGTCTGATTGACGACGTAGGAGTAGTCCGTGGGATCTGTGATGGTGCGCGGGGACTCCTCCTGGAGCGGGGACTCCGCGTCCTGGCTCGTGCAGCCGGATAACAGAAGTGCCAGCACCGCCGCGAAGGACGCGGCATGGCCTATGCGGCGGGAATTCCGTCGACCAGCAGATGGCAACCCTTGCTTCATGCCGTCTTGAGGGCTGCGATGACTCTTAGCCGATGTGGTGCCAACATCCAACGCTGGCCCGCCCCAGCCGTCCAATGAGCCCGGTTCGCCCCCCGCAGGGCCTCGAGTCGTGCCGCCAAGCTCTTGAAGGATGTGCCAGTCGGCCGCCTTGCCGACGTCCTTGCGCCCACGGCGCGGGGACACCACGGCGTCCCTCATCCGCTTGCCTCTTCGGCGCTGCGTGCGTCGGCCCTGTCCAAGGTGCTACGCACCTCGGCGGGCTGTCATGCTCGCTTCGCTCGCCTCTTCCGCCGCGCTGCGCGCGTCGGCCCTGTCCAAGGTGCTACGCACCTCGGCCAAGGGCTGTCATGCTCGCTTCGCTCGCCTAACAGCCCCGTAGTGTAGTGGTCAATCATCTGGGTCTTTGGAACCTGGGACTTCGGTTCGAATCCGGGCGGGGCTACTTTCCTTGTTTTTGCCGAGCGGAGCGAGGCTCGGGGTTCAGGGGCGACGGGGGCGCAAGC
>JBFJVP010000065.1:0-10801 GCA_041624075.1 Thermoplasmatota archaeon
CGTCTCCGCCAGCTTGTCGTCGGCCACGGTGCATCCGTGGCGCTCGGCGCAACGTGTCAGGGCCTCGTGGGCCGCCGAGTGATCCTTGTCCGAGTAGACGAACAGCACCGCGTGCTTGCCGGCCAGCGGATTCTTGCGCTCGCCGGCAGCCTCCTTGCGCAGCTCAAAGAAGTCTGCGTTGCGGAACATGATGTGCTTCGGCTTGCTGCGATCCAGCATCTCCTCGACGATCGCCTGGATCTCCGAGTAGCGCTTGGCCATCACCAGTGTCGGCTTATCCGGCGTGGCCTCCACGACCTTGAGCTTGATGCTGGTGATGACGCCAGTGGCGCCGCCCAGGCCGACGAAGAAATCGACCTCTTCGCGGCTGCGAGCGGCAAAGCTGCTGCCGTCGCTGCCCACGCCCTTGACTTCCAGCACGTGCTTGCCGATGTTGCCTCCGCGTGTGGAGTGGATGCCGTGGCCATCCATGGCCACGAAGCCACCGATGGTGGCAGCCAAGCCGCTGGTTGGGTAGCACGGCAACTCCAAGCCGACTTCGTGCAGCTTGTCCTGCAAGTCGTTGATGACCACGCCGGCATCGACGGTGACCGTCATGGCCTGCTCGTCGATGTCGATGCGCTTGGCCAGGCACGTCAAGTCCAGGACGGCACCGCCGCGCTTGGGGACCGCCCCACCCAGGGCGTTGGTGGCCGCCGATCGGGGCGTCATGGCGATGCGGTTCTGCACGCAGAATTTGACCGTCTTCAGGACATCGTCGTGGGTGTGGCACCGCACCACAACGTCGGCCTTCCGGTTGACCAGCATATCCACGATGGCCGGCGGGCTGCCGACATCCGTACTGTAGACGAGTAGGTCGGCCTCGCTCGTCAGAACGTTCTCGGCTCCGACGCGGGCCGCCAGCTGGTCCAATTCACGCTTTTTTAGGGCCACGGGCACACCTGCGGGGCGGCCCATGAGGGGGCCTTGCTTATAGGTATGCCAGGGGCGCTTGCGGGGGCCGGCTGCCAAGGCAAGGCCACGCGGGCGACGGGGACAGCGGCTGTGCGCCGGCTGCGCGGCGGCTGCGCGGCGGCTGCGCGGCGGCTGCGCGGGTGCCTCGCGGCGTCGTGATCCTATGAGCTTGAGAGGTCTTCAGGGGTAAGGTCGTGGTAGATGGTCAGGAAGGAGTCCATCTCGAAGTCCCGTTGGGGGACGAAGTCGGAACCAAAGCTTACCCGCAGGTGGAGATCGGTGAGGTCGCTGGGCAACGTGCGGCCTGGCAGGTAGGCCCACAGTGGGCTGTGTCCTTCCAGTTCTGCCACCAACTGCCCCGCTTGGTCGAGGACCTCAACGAGGAGGGTGCCCCCGAGAGTCAGGTCGCCAGCGCTGGGCGAGTCCCAGGAAGCCTCGACCACGACGGCGTCGGCGGTTTCGTGCAGGGCGGTAGACCAGCCGCAGGCGTCGCACGCTTCGCCGGGCATGGCGAGGTCGGTGCCGCCGTGGCGTTGCAGATAGGCGACGTGTGGGAAGGGAATGTGGAGGGGTCGCAGTTGCAGGATGACGCGGGTGATGTCGCTGTAGACCGTGATCTCGCGGCGCAGGGGGTGGGTGGTGTCGTCGCCGGCGGTTAGGTTGTACTTGCCGGGCGGGACGTTGCGGAACGTGAATCCGCCGAGGTCACTCGTGGTGTCGGTGCGATCCAGTTCGACCAGGCGAACGGTGTGGTTGCCGTAGGGGCTCAGCAAGGGGCCGAGGACGGCGCCGTCGATGCGGCCGGTGGGCAATACGGGCGCGGCATCTTCTGGAGCGGTGCAGCCAGACAGGGCCATGGCTGCAATCAAGGATGCCATGAAGGTTGCTGCGCGCCGCATTCAGCCTCCAGCCCGGCTTTGGGGCTTTAACCTTTGTCGCCACTTTGTCAAGGCGCCGTGGCGTCAGTGGCGCAGGAAATCGAACAGGCCCTTTCGCTTCTCGGCCACGTCGACTTCGAGTTCTTCCGCCAATTCCTCGAGAAGTTTGCGGGTTTTCTCGTTGATTTTCTTGGGTACGACGACGCGCAGGCGCACATGCAGGTCGCCTCGGCCACTGCCGCGCAGGTAGGGCATGCCTCGGCCCCGGATGCGGAGGATCTTGCCGGTTTCGCTGCCGGCAGGCACGGTGATTTCGACGAGGCCGTCGAGGGTTTGCAGTTCTCGCTGGGTTCCCAGGACGGCTTCCGGGAAGGTGATGGGGAGTTCGGTGACCAGGTCGGGGCCATCGCGGTGGAAGCGGTCGTGGCGTTTGACGCGCACTTCGACGTGCAGGTCGCCGGCGGGGGCGCCCCGGTCGCCGACTTCGCCGCCTCCGGGCACGCGCAGGACGTTGCCGTTGTCGACGCCTGCGGGAATCTTGACCTCGATGGTGTGCTTGGCGCGGTCGTGGCCGGAGCCGTGGCAGGTGCGGCACGGATCCTGGATGACGCGGCCTTGGCCGTGGCAGGCAGGGCATGGGCCGACGGTGTTGAGGTAGCCGAAGGGCGTGCGTTGTTGCTGTTGCACCTGGCCGGCGCCGCGGCAGGTGTTGCAGGCGTCGATCTTGGAGCCAGGCGCAGCGCCGCTGCCTTCGCAGGTGCCACAGCGCTCAAGGCGCCAGTAGGTGAGCTCGGCGGTGGTGCCCGACAGGGCTTCTTCGAGGGTGATTTCGTGGCTGACCTGGAGGTCGCGGCCGCGACTGGGGCCGTGCCGGCCACGTCCCATGCCAAAGAGCTCCTCGAAGATGGAGCCCATTCCGCCCATGCCGCGGAAGATGTCTCCGAAGTCGGCGCCGCGGAAGATGTCCTCGGCGCTGTACTGTTGGTCGATGCCGGCGTGGCCGAACTGGTCGTACCGTTGGCGTTTCTCGGGGTCGCTGAGAACGGCGTAGGCTTCGCTGATCTCTTTGAAGTGCTCTTCGGCGTTGGCTTCCTTGTTGCGGTCGGGGTGGTACTTGACGGCCATCTTGCGGTAAGCCCGCTTGATTTGGTCCTTGTCGGCGCCCTTGTCGACGCCGAGTACCTCGTAGTAGTCCCGCTTGCCCGGAGCCATCTTCAAGGCGGGGTTACGAGCGCTTCTATAAGAGGTGTGCGGACACGTTGGTGGGGTTGTCCGTGCATCGACCCCAGGCCCGGCGGCCTGCCTGGTGGGCCAACGGCATGATCCATGAAGCAGCAGCACGGTGGCGCTGCATGGCGACTTCCACGGCATGGCTCTTGGCGGGGCTGTACGCAGTGGCACTGCTGGCCATTCACCTAGTGGCCACCCGTGGATCGGGAAACCTGCCCGCCGCACTCAACCGCAGCTGGGGCGCCAGTGCCGGAACGGTGGGGCCCCGATGGTGGGCGCAGTTCACGGCGCCGTGGTTCCACGAGGACTGGTTTCACCTGGGGTACAACTTGAGTGTGCTGGCTGCAACGATGCCTTTGGCGGTGGGGGCTTGGGGCCCGGAGGCACTCATGGTTGCCCTGCTGGCGAGTCCGGCGGCGGGCTTCACCGTCAACTTGGGCATCCTGCTTCCAGGCGCCCGAAGGGGATGGCAGTACGCCCAGGCGGCCGTTGAGCCCCGACTGGTAGGCGCGTCCGTGGTGATCTTCGCCGGCGCAGGCCTGGCACTGGCAGGTTCGGGCTGGAGCTGGGGATGGCAGGTCGCCGTGGCCGGGGCTTTTGCCGCTTACGAAGCCGTGCTGGCCACGGCCAGGGTCACCAAGCCGTTTGTGGGCATCTATCACTACGCGGGCTTCATGATCGGCTTCGGCGTGGGCCCGATGCTACTCATCTAGCCCCCACTTGATTCTGATCGGAATTGCTCGGTCACGGCACCTTATCGCCCCCCACCAGGGGTGGCCCCACGGCCGCCACCCGCAACCGGCAGGCTTGCATGACCGACCACCCAATCGGCTTGAAACCCAGGTGCCCCCACCATGAACCAATCCTCCGAGGACACCCTACGTGCCCTGCTCTCCGAACGAATCCTCGTGCTGGACGGCGGCATGGGAACCATGCTCCAGCAAGCCAACCTCGGCCCGGAGGACTTCGGCGGCGAAGAACTGGAAGGCTGCAACGAAAACCTGGTCCTCACGCGCCCCGACGTCATCGAACGCATCCACCGCCAATACTTCGAGGCGGGCGCCGACATCGTCGAGACCGACACCTTTGGCGCCACACCCATCGTACTGGCAGAATACGACCTGCAACACCAAACACGCAGCATCAACCGCGAGGCCGTCCGCATCGCGCGCCGCGCCGCCGCAGCCGCCGCGCCCCATGTCGGCGGCAGGCAATTGTTCGTTGCAGGCTCCATCGGGCCGACCACCAAGGCACTCACCGTCACGGGCGGCACCACATTCGACGAGCTGCGCGACGGATACCGCGAACAAACGCTCGGCCTGTTGGAGGGCGGCCCCGACCTACTGATCGTCGAAACCACCCAAGACACGCTCAACCTGAAGGCCGCTGCCTTCGGGATCGAGGATGCCTTCGAGAAAACCGGCCAACGACTCCCCATCATCCTGTCAGCCACCATCGAGCCCATGGGCTCCATGCTCGCCGGCCAAGCCATCGACGCCTGGTACACCAGTATCGAACACCTGGAACCCCTGGCCGTCGGCATGAACTGCGCCACCGGCCCCGAGTTCATGACCGACCACATCCGCACCCTCAGCGAACTGGCCACCTGCTTCGTCAGTGTCTACCCAAACGCAGGGCTGCCCGACGAGGAAGGGCACTACCCCGAAGACCCCAAGAGCCTCGCCGAAAAACTGGGCCGGTTTGTGGACGAAGGCTGGATCAACCTTGTTGGAGGATGCTGCGGCACCACGCCCGAACACATCCGCGCCATCCGGCAAGTCGTCGACGGAGCCCGACCCCGTGTTCCCCGGGCCGAGGCCGAAGCAGCCGTCTCGGGCATCGAGCGCCTGCCGATCGACCCCGATAACAGGCCGATCTTGGTGGGTGAACGCACCAACGTCATCGGCTCGCTCCGATTCAAGCGCCTCGTGGAATCAGAGAAATGGGAGGAAGCATCGGAAATCGGGCGCGCCCAGGTCAAGCGAGCAGCGCAGATCGTGGATGTTTGTCTTTCCCACACCGACCGCGATGAAGTACCCGATGTCAATTCCTTCTACCCGCAGATTACAAAGAAAGTCAAAGTGCCGCTGATGATCGATTCCACGGACGCAGAGGCCATCGAGGCCGCGTTGCGGCATTCGCAGGGAAAAGCCATCGTCAACAGCATCAATTTGGAAGACGGCGAAGAGCGATTTGCTGCGATTTGTCCACTGCTTCGCCGCTACGGTGCCGCCGTCGTTGTAGGCTGCATCGACGATGACCCCGAACAGGGCATGGCAGTTTCAAGTCAGCGAAAATTGCAGGTCGCCAAGCGCAGCTACGAATTGCTGACTCAAAAATACCAAATCCCGGCACGAGACATCATCTTCGACCCCCTTGTTTTCCCCTGTGGAACCGGTGACGAATCATACATTGGATCCGCGGGCGAAACCGTCGAGGGCACCCGCCTGCTGGCCCAGGAATTCCCCGAATGCTCAACCGTTCTGGGCATCAGCAACGTCAGTTTTGGCCTGCCCGAGGCAGGGCGGGAAGTGCTCAATTCGGTCTTTCTGCATGACTGCATTGAGGCCGGGCTGACGATGGCGATCGTCAACACCCAGGGAATTGAGCGCTACCCGGATGTTCCCAGCCATGAGCGAGAGTTGTGCCGCGATTTGCTGTACCATCGCGGCGACGATCCACTGGCCCGATTTGTCGAACATTTTCGCGGCAAAAAGGCAAAAAAGGAGCGCAGCGGGAAGCCGGAGGGACCGGTTGAGCGACGGCTGGCAAAGTACGTCGTCGAAGGAACCAAGCAGTGGCTGGTGGAGGATCTGGATGAATTGCTGGCGGCAGGATCGGCACCCCTGGAAATCATCAATGGCCCCCTCATGGATGGGATGGGCACGGTCGGCGAATTGTTTGGCAACAACGAGTTGATTGTTGCCGAGGTCTTGCAGTCGGCAGAGGTGATGAAGGCCGCCGTGGATTACCTGGAACCCCACATGGAGGTGGGCGATCAGTCAACCAAGGGGAAGGTTTTGCTGGCGACCGTCAAGGGGGACGTCCACGATATCGGAAAAAACCTGGTGGAGATCATCCTTGGCAACAATGGCTACGACATCGTGGATCTTGGCATCAAGACGCCGCCTGCGGCGCTCATTGAGGCCACGCGCGAGCACGATCCAGACATCATTGGGTTGTCGGGGCTGTTGGTCAAATCGGCGCAGCAAATGGTGACCACGGCGGAAGATCTGCGCAAGGCAGGCATCGATGTGCCCCTGGTGGTGGGCGGGGCGGCCCTGTCCGCTCGCTTTACGGCCAACAAGATCGCGCCCGCGTATGGCGGGCCCGTGGCGTACGCCCGCGACGCCATGGGGGGCTTGGCCATCATGGATCGCATCGTTGCCGATGTGGAGGCGTTTGGGGCCCAGGTGCGCGAGGAGCAGGCCCAGTTGGTGGTGACGGGCTCGGGAGGTGAGTTGGCGCCTAGCGTGCGCACGATTGTGCCGTTGACGCCGGCGCCTGCAAGGTTGGTGGCGGACACCGAGCGTCACTTCGTGGAGGCCCGGCCGCGGGACCTGTTTGACTGGATCAATCCCAGGATGCTCTACAACAAGCACATGGGGCTGCGCGGAAACGTGGAAGCGTTGTTGGCGGCAGGGGATGAGAAGGCGACCGGGCTGCGGAGCTTATGGCGGGATCTGTTGGCCGAAGCGGATCGGGGGGACCTGCTGACGCCCCGGGGCGTCTGGCGGTACCTGTGGGCCGATAGCGAAGGGGACACGCTTCATGTGTACGCGAGCCAACACGGCGGCGAGCCCTTGGAGTCGTTTCATTTCCAACGGCAGGGCGCGACGCCGGGTCGGTGCCTGAGCGACTTTGTCCCGGCTGCGGGTTCGGGTCGGGACACCATCGCGGCGTTTTGCGTCACGGCCGGCAGGGGCGTGAGGGAGTACGCCCAGCGGTTGAAGGAGGCGGGAGAGTATGTGCGCAGCCACGGCGTGCAGGCATTGGCGTTGGAGACGGCCGAGGCGTTTGCGGAGAAGCTGCATGCAGAGATTCGGGCGGGGTGGGGCATTGCTGATGGCGCGTTGTCGAAGCTGGATATCTTCAAGGCCAAGTACCAGGGTTGTCGCTATTCTTTCGGCTACCCGGCGTGCCCAAACCTGGAGGATCAGGTGAAGTTGTGGCGGCTGCTGGATCCGGGCGACATTGGTGTTGAACTGACGGACGGCTTCATGATGGACCCGGAGGCGAGTGTTTCTGCCATCGTGTTCCACCACCCCGAGGCTGAGTACTTCAATGTCTGAGGGCATGGCGCGGATCTTAGGGCAGCACGCACCCGGATCTGGCCCCTGAAATCGAATGATCATTGCCGGATGGATTAGGCCCGGCAGATTCCGTGTTCACGCCCCGCCGTACACCCCCACCCCATTGGTTGTACAGATAGCGACAAAGCGCTGACCACATATGCTCTTTATTGTGCAAGCACCCCTTGCCGTCGTCGAAAGTTACAAATCCCCCCGGGGACAATGTAGAAGGGCGCCCGCAGGCAACTGCGCGGTGCGGCTTCGGAAACGGACCAACGGCTTCGGCCGAAGGAAACCGCGCCAAAGTCAGCCATCGCAAGGTGGCAGTTCGGCATTCAGGAGAGGAGCGCGGCTACTCGCTCCCACATCAAAGGAGTCTACTCCAATGATGAAGTGAACCGGAGGACACGGCTTGTCCGTGCTGTAAGGGGAAAAACCTGGACGACCCAACCACAAGGTGGGGACCCGAAAGGGCCGAACCAGTGGTTCCGCATGCAGCCGCAGCATACGGGACCGCGATTCCCCCTTTGTGGGGAAACCAGGGCTCAGGCGAAGGGCGCGGCTACTCGCCCTCGCGGCCGCAAGGTCGACTGAACCGAAGGCCATGTTGAACATGGTAGGGGGACAAACCTGAGTCATCTGGCACCTAGGGGTGCTGGAACCGCAAGGACTGGTTCATGTGACCAGCGCTCCGCCGCAGAGGCGCTGGCCACCCTCATCCCTTGTTTTGCGGGAAGCGAATGCTCCGCATTGCTCATCTAAGAGTGCACGATTGGAAGAGCCATGCGGTTGCGCGGCTTGCTGCTGGCATCGATTGTTTTAGCGTCCACTTTGGCGATCTTCGCCGTGGAGGGTCAAAGCCCTGATGCGGCCTCACCAGACGCCTCCCTAAAGGTGCTCTACGCGCATCACGACGAAGAGGACACCGAGGAGTTGCACGGCTGGATGAACACGCTGGAGGACGACGGCAACGATGTTGCCGTGGGCCCGTCCGGCGGACCGACGGCGCCCTTCGTGGGCGTTCCCGCAGGCCGCGTGCACACGTTCACACTGAACCCGGCGCTCACGGGTACGCTTGTGCTTGACCCCGAAGGCATGATCGACGTGACGGCGCACATTGGCTCGGGCGGCGGCAACGGTGCAACGCGCGTCTCCACGCGAATCCTCTACGGCGACGAGGTGGTGACCGCAGGAACAGCTCAGAACCACCCCATCGTTCAGGCCGGCAGCGGCCCGTACACCGCAGTTACGTGGAGCCTGCCACCCATGATTACCGAGCTTGCACCTGGCAGCGACTTGGTCTGGGAGATCACCATCGAGGGTGCCTCGACGGCCGTCTTCATCAGTGTCTCGGAGGAGCGTGGGCGCAGCAACATCGCCCTCCCCATCCTGGAACTGCGCGACGCAGCCCCAGGCGGCAACACCACGACGCCTGCGTTGCCCCAAGTCACGCAAAACACGACGGCCACCGAGGGGACCCTGTCGGTGATCGCCAGCAACGCCACCACCTGGAGCGAGACTTTCACGTTCGACGTGGAACTGACCAACGCCACGGTCCACTTCGCCGGCCGCGCCGGCACCGGATCCATGCAGGCCGTACTGGAGAGCAGCGAGGGAGTACTCGCCACAGCCAACGTCACGACCTCGGTCAACGAAACCATGACACTGGAGGGCCTGAGCCCCGGCACGTGGACCTTGACCATTGAGATGGACCAGTTCGCCGGGGCCTTCAGCATGGCCTACCGGCAGACGCCCCAGGCCGAGGCACCGGAAACCCAGGCACCGGAAACCGAGACCGACGACGAGGACACGTTGGCTGCACCCGTTTCCGAGGCCCCGGCGGACGACCACGCCGACCATGACAACGAGAGTCCCGGCGTCGGCTTGGCGAGCCTCCTGTTGGCCTTCGGCGCCTTGGCCCTCGTGCGCCGCCGCTGAGCACGCCGGAGCTCCACGAGTGTGCTGGCATCGCCGGGCAGCCGGCGGCGCTGGCTAGTGGGCCGCACGCTTTTTCAGCGGGCAGCCTTCGGCGGCTCGATGGCAACCATTGGGCGCGGCGTCATGGACGAGACCGTCTTCTCGTTCTTCGAGGGCATGCGGACCTACGACGCTGAGGCAGCTACCGCCGCCTTCGTGGACGATGCCGAATTCGAGTCGCCGTGGACTGACAAGCTCGTTGGCCGCGAGGCCATCCAGGCGTTCTTCGCCCAGTGGCTCAGCGACCCCGTAAAGCGACCCACGTTCAGCATCATCGACGTGGACGGCGACGGCTCCATCACGCGGCTGACATTGTCGGTCAGTCACCGCTTCGGCGCAGCACCCCAGCGCGTCCGCTTCGATGTCCTGGTGCTGCGCGGCAAGATCTACCAGGTTCGCGCAAAGGCCCAGAAGGCAGGCTACGGGGGATTGTTCAACCGGGCCTAGTGCAGGCAACTGCCTGCATGCCATGATGTAGGGGAGCCCAGTGATTCCTCGGTGCCATTGTGCACTGAGTGATCCCATGCAAGAGATTCGTTGCCCCTCCAAAGCCCCCCGCCTGCCAGCCATCGGTTGGCTGGCCTGTTTGTCGTTCCTGGTCCTGGCATTGCCTGTTCCTGCCCAGCTTCCCGATCCTGCGGCTGGCGAGGTGACGGAGCTGCTGCCCACCGTCATGTACGGCTTCAACGGCGGCCGGCTCTGGGTTATTGACCGGCAGTGCGGCGCCGCGACGCCGGTGGGCGCTAGCGTTGCGGACATCGTTGACCGTGTGGAGCCAACGGCAGCGCTGGGCAACACTGTCTCCACGGGGCAAGAGTACGGGTTCACCTATCACGGCGAGCGGCTGGAGTTCTACGGCCTGACGACGACGTGGCCGAATCCCCAGTTGTTCCGCGTCGACCTCATCACCGGCTACTCCGAGGTCGTGGGGCCCCTGCGCAGCGCGACCCGAGCCTTCGACACCGCTGAGGGAATCGCCTACAACCCACTGGACGGACTGCTCTACGTGAGCGCCGGCTTCGGCTTCTACAGCCGCTGGCTGGGCACCATCGATCCCGACACGGCAGTCGTCACCGAGATCGCGCCCCTGCGCAACGACTTCCAGCACGAAGCGGACGGGCTGGCGTGGGCGGGCGGACAGCTCTACGCTACCGACGGCGCGTATGGTTACGGCTTCCTCTTCCGCGTGGATCACCAGACGGGCGCCATGAGCCGCGTCGGGCCCATGACCGGAGGACAAAGCTGGGCCGGCTTTGCCTGGGATGGCTCCCGCGCGGTTTACACGGCCGAAGGCTGGACACGCGAACTCGATCTCGCCACGGGCCAGTCCACCACGATCGGCCCAGCCGGCGTGCAACGAATGTGGGGCAACGCCTTGGCTCCCGCCCTCAGCCCAGCTGCGGTGGCGGTCTTGGCAGGTATCTGCCCCGACGCCTTGCCACGAACGTGAGTCGGGCAAGGCGCGGGCAG
>JBFJVP010000066.1:0-10484 GCA_041624075.1 Thermoplasmatota archaeon
CAGAGGCCAAAGCGGGTCCCAGAAACAGTCAATGTGTGCGCCCCCGATGTAAATGGCGCCGGGGCACGGGGAGTGCTGGACAACCCATTCCGACGTACATTGCGGGGCTGTTTCGGGGCGGTCGGCGCACGCGGGCAAGACGATGGGGGGCGGCGTCACGTCAGGCAGCGCCAACGGATCGTGTCCGCAACGGCTCAGCAGCCCCATCGTTCCGTTCGCCGCCGTCTGTGTGGTTGCGATGACAGTGTGGCTGAGGCTGCCCGGCGCAAACGGGTTCGGAAGGTCCGGGGGGCACTCAGGCTCGCGCGCGTTGGACGGTGTGCTTAGTAGCGTGACGAGCAGAAGTGCGGCAATCATCGTGATCGTGCGCATAGAGCCCGGATGAGCGCCACGGGATTACATAGTTTCTTGGAATTCATTGACGGTGGGTCCGGGTTCGTCTGGGTGTTGGCCTAGCCTTCGAGGCGTTGACGGCTCTCGTTCAGGCGCAAGAGGACTTATGGTGGGCCCAAACAAGCAGCCTCTAGCAGCGTCACCGATGTAGGTGCCCCCCGGGCATGCCGACTGGTCGGTATTCCGGCGGGCCGCCGCAGAAGGACTGCATTTCGCGGTTCGATCGCCTCCGGCCGCACCGGAACTGGGACCTTGTCTTTGGGCCAGGCATTATATTCTTTAGTCCCTAAGTCGAAAACTGGTTTGCGCCGAGGCTGTGTCTGGCGCAACCTGGCACGGGTGCCACTGGGGGGCCGGGCGGCTCGGTTGCACCGGGACCGCATGGCACCTTGGCGCCGCTGCTCGCGGTTTGCCTGCATGTCCCCGGTTCGGTGTGGCGTCCGATCCCACTGGCTAAGATCGAATGGCGTTGCAGGGGCTCGACATTCCGATGAATCGATCGCAATCATCCGCGACTGCGTTGAGCACGACAAGGACCACCACGACGAGGACATCCCAAGGGATGCAGGAGCCTGCGCAGATCAACGCGTCAGCAATCGTATGGGCGAGCCACAGCGTCGTGTTCTCGAGCCAGTCGTACATGTACAGCAGGGTTGCGCTGAGGGACTGGATCGCAGCCGCCACGATGGCTTCTACGCCTGCGGCCGTGTGGTGCACGCTTTCGATGATTCCCATCGCAGCGGCGGTGACGATGGCCAACATGTGTGCCGCTTCTTGTGACACAAGTTGGCCCGTGGCGGCCAGCGACGAAGCGGCGGCCGCTAGTACGTCCGCTGCGAACTCTGGGCTGGGCGGCTCGGGGGCGGAGGGGACCGGCATTCCACAGGCTGACACGGCCCAGGCGCGTACGACTTGGTAGAGGCTACCGCCCGGTGCTTCAGGCCCCAAGGGGTGGGGCGGAATCGTGGAGCAGGGCGTTGACGCGTCGGCAGGCGCGATGGCCAGGGATGACAGGATCATCAGGCTGGCCACGGAAATGACGATCCGCATGCATTTGTCACCATCTTATTGAATATAATCATCTTGGTTTAGAAAACGGTAATCTTGCACCGGTCTGCAGCGGGTTGGCTCGGCCCAATGCCCGCAGCGGCCCTATGATGGCGCCCCGGCCGGTCAGGCCCCGTTGGCTCGATCCAGGTGCCGGCTCACCTGCATCCTGGCGTCCCCGCCACTGGCCCCAACCTCGCCTTGAACCCCAGCTTAAAATGAACGAACGCCGGTGTACGTTCGTTCCCCCGTGCCTCCTGACCTACCGCCCCAGACTCGCTCCACCTCCACGGCCACGCCCAGTTCTCCCGTCAAGCCCCCCGCTCGCTTGCCTCGTCAGGAACCCGGCGCTCCCGCCGTCCGACCGCCTTTTATCAACCTGTGCGGCGACTACCGATTCCTGCGCGGCGGATACTGGGCCTTGGTCGATGCGGAACTCAACGGCGTTTCCAGTCGACCCACGCCACTCCAAGCCATCACGGCCCAGAACGCGGCGGCGTGCCTGCTGGTGGCCAAGGCGGCCGGCATTCCCACTGTAGACTGGAAACTGGCCCGGCGCGCCTCGGACGTGGAGCCACCCTGCCTGCTCGTGCCCGTGGCAGGCCTCACCGACACCTGCTACCAAGTCAACAAGCCCCGCTCCGCCGAGAGCCAGTGGCGCAGCGCCACCCAGAACGGCACCCGACCGGTGCTCGCCGTGTCGCTGCCGGGCCCCTTGCGCTCGTTCAAGCTGGTGCTTGGCACCACCGCACACGAGGAATTCCAGTTGGCTTGGCAGGTGTGGCAGACCTTCGGCATTCCGCTCGCACTGGTGTGGTTCGTGGAAGCCCCGGCGCCCACCGAGGACGACCCGGACGCCACAAAGCCCCTGTTTCTCGGCTTCGATCCCTTGCCCCTGCACGAATTGAGTGAACGGGACCTGCGCCTCTTCGAGGAGGTGAGCCAACGGCCAATGTCGCCATAGTGTCGGACTCCAGCAGTCGAGGCCGCCCGTCCGAATTCCGGGCAATGGAGGCCTACGTCCGCCAGGCGCCCGACCACGGCCACCGTGCGGAAATCCTCGACGTGGGCGACTGGGATCGCCTGCCGGAATTCGACGCCACCTTTCTGCGCCTTGACACCAGCGTACTTGGCCTGCCCTTTGCAGTCAGCCGCTACGCGTGGGAGCTTGGCCACCGGGTCGTCGACGACCCCAACAGCTTGCTGACGTGCATGAACAAGGCACACGTCCAGGGGTTGCTGGAACGCTCCGGCGTGGCAACCCCCCAAACGGTCCTGCTCACCCGCGCCGGGCGACAGGAATTGGACGCCGAAGGGCTCTTCGAAGAACTTGGAACGCCCATCGTTTGCAAGGCCCCCTCGGGCGCCTTCAGCAGCGCCGTCGAAAAGGCCCACGATGCAGCCGAATTGCGCCGGCTGGTGCGCCGCTTCAGCACGCGAAGCGACGTGGTGCTACTGCAGCGCTTCTGCAAATCCACCTACGACTGGCGAGTCGGTTTCCTGTGCGGCGAACCCCTGTACGCCGCGAGGTACCACATCCCCAAGGGGGCCTGGCGCATCCACGACAAACCCGCAGGGGCCCAGCGCAAGGAATGGGCCAAGGTCGAGCAGATCCCCCTCGCCGACTTGCCGCCCGAAGTGCTGGCCACAGCGGCGGCCGCCACGCGGACGATTGGTTCCAGCCTGTACGGCGTCGACCTCAAGCTCCTGGAGGACGGAACGGTCATTGTCATCGAGGTCAACGACAACCCCAACATGGACTACGGCAGTGAGATTCCTGGCAAGTCCCCGATGTGGGGTGAAATCCTTGACCGGATCGCCACCCGGGGCCCCCGTGCCTGAGGCGCAAAGCGCGCCCCGGCGAGCGGGTCCCGGCGACCTGGAATCCCTCAAGGAACTGGAAGATGCCTGCTTCCAACCTTGGCGACAGGCGAGCCGCGCCAGCCTCCGGCGCAGCCTGCGAAGCTCCCGCCAATCGGTTTGGGTGATTGATGGACCCGACGGGCTGCTGGGCTCCCTGGTGCTCTGGCATCACCCCAAGGCACTCCGCGTGTACGGCGTTGCAACTCACCCCACGGCCCGCGGCAGGGGTTTGGGCTACGCCTTGATGCAGCACGCCGAGCGCCTGGCCGCCGCCCACGGTGCCACCCGGGTGATCCTGGAAGCGGATCCGAGCGAGCCAGGCCTGGTAGCCTGGTACCAGCGACAGGGTTATTCGGTCGTGGAACACCGCCCGGATTTCTATGGCGACGGGCGCAACGCCGTGCGAATGGAGAAGTCAACCGTCCCGCCCTGACCCGAAGCGTCAAATGTCGAATGCGTCGATTAAAAACTTATAGGACGACGCATCCAGATGGAGTGATGACGGCTCTCCAACAAGCACATCGCACATGGCTTGCAGTACTGATTGCCCTGAGCCTGGCACTGGCCGGCTGCTCGGATGACGATGACGCCAGCTCCGACGAACCCGCCGACACCGACGTGGACACTGGCGACACTGGCACCGGCGACATGGACACGGGCGACGCGGGCAGCAACGACACCGCCATCGAGCCCGCGCCCCCGATCTACATCAACGGCACCGTCAGCGGCGCCATCGATTGCCAGCTGGGACCTGAGAACGCCGTCATGGGCGACAGCAAGAGCGTCGACCCCAACGCCGCCAACCGCACCTACACCCTGGAAGCGGTGGATGGCAACATGGCCCCGGCCGGCTTCCGCATCTGCCTGGTCTGGGCTCCCGGCGGCCAGACCGGCAACAGCGGCACCGTGCCCGCAGATGCCACCGGCGTTACCGTCTACGTGGACGGCGGCGAAAGCGTCGGCTACTCGATCAAGATCGAGTAAGCGCCCTACTCCCATCCTCTGCCTCCACTTCCTCTCTTCTAGCTGCCCACCAAGAGCCTGAGCAGCAGCGCCGCCGTTACGGCGACGAACAACACCCGCACCCAGCGGCGGCCGTGCCGGATGGCAAACTGGGACCCGGCCGTACCGCCCGCCATCATGGCAACCATCATGGGGAGGCCTGCGGCGTAGTCGATGGAATCGGCGGCGACGAAGAACCCCAGCGCGGCGATGTTGCTGGCGAAGTTGAGGACCCGCCCGTGGGCGGCTGCGTCCAGAAACGCGTACCCGTTGATGGCCACGAAGCCAAAGAGCAGGAAACTGCCGGTGCCGGGCCCCAGAAAGCCATCGTAAAAGCCCACAACGCCCGCCATGGCCGCCCCGGCAACAACCACCAGGCCTTGCCGCGTGCGGGGGGTGGCCGCCTCGCCAAACCGGGGCCTCGCCAACACCCAGCCCGTCATCGCGATCATGATCGCGATCACCAGGGGCCGAATGAAGCGGGCATCCACTTGCAGGACTGTGGCCGCTCCCAGGAGCGACCCGGCCAAGCTGAACGGCAACAGTGCCAGCACGACGCGGCGGCGAATCAGGCCGTGGCGGAGGTATTGGAGGGTCGCCATGCTGCTGGCCCCCGTGCCGCACAACTTGTTGGTGCCCAGTGCCACGTGAGGTGGCAGGCCAGCCGCCAGTAACGCGGGAAGGCTGATGATGCCGCCCCCTCCCACAATGGAGTCAATGAAGGCCGCGATGAAACCGGCTACGACGAGAAACGCGATCGTGGCCGGTTCCATCCAGGCTCCGGGACGGCGGCCCGGTTCGTAAGCTCAACGCGTGGCTCGGCTAGGCGGCGGCGAACGACTGCGCCAGGCGGGACGGCACAACGCCTCCTTTGGCTGAGTCCTGGGTTTCCAGCAATCCTGCCTCGCCCAGCCGGCGCAAGTGGTAGTGGACCGTCGCACGGCTCAAGGCGACCCGGCGTGCCAGGGCAGCAGGCGCGATGCCAGGGGTGGCCATGGCGGCCTGCAGGATGTTCTGGGCAGCTTCCGAGCGCAGGGCGGGCGCGGCCGCTGTCCACCGTCGGTCGGTGCGCTTGGGGTAGTAGCAGGTGTAGCCGGTCGTCTGGTTGACGACGATGTGGCCAGATGCCACCAACTTGCGCAAGTGATGGTCGATCGTTGACTTGCCGTAGGGCAGCCGCCGCACCAAGGCGTGACCGTGGACGCCCGGGTCCGCTTCAACGGCATCATAGATGGCACGGCGCGTCGGTTGCTCCAATGCCTTGTGGTCCTCGATCCGGGAGAAGAGGCCCAGGAACGAGGTCTTGAGGGCCGGCCACAGGAGGTACAACAAGCCCACCAGGCCCGCCGCGGCGCCCGCAGAAACGAGGCCTCCCGCGCTTGGCATCTGCCAAACCAGGCCGGACGCGGCGGGCTCGGGCTCGGGGGCCACCGGCGGCGCACTGTCGCCCACCAACGTTGAAACGTGGGCCGAGCGGCTTTGACTCCACGCGTCGATGCCGCCGTCGGCTCGCGCCGTGAGGCGCTCATACCCTGTTTCCTGGTGCCACGTGATGTCCAGCTCTTCCAGGGACACGGCGCGCGTCTGTTCATGCCACCGCTTCTCGGCATGCACCACGGGTCCGCGGACCGTGTCGCATTCGCCGATGTCGACCCAGTCCGCGCACGACCAGGCGTACTCGAACCAGTTGGCCGGCCCGCCTCCCATTGCCAGAAGGCGCGCGGCTGCCGATGCCAGATCGGGCACCCGGGAGGGCGCCTCGGGCGTGCTTGGCCCGGCATTCCAGGTGTCGATGGTCTCCACCGTGGTTTGCGGCGGCGCGCCATCAGGAAGCGGGATGAAGCCGGCAATTCGCTGGGGCTCCCGGCTGACTTGAACCGCCAGGCGTGCATCGCCGTCGCGCAACTGGAAGGCCCACGTATCGCGTGGCCAGGACGGTTCATGTCCGCCCTTGGCCGCCTCCATGTACGCATCCGGGTGACGCTCGAGGAAATCTCGCACGCCACCGTTCGGGTCACCGACGGCGACCTGCCACGCTTCGGAGGGCAGCATCTGCAGATCGACACCCGCGTCATCCGGGCCCCACGGCCTCAACGGCGCATCCCGCACCGGCGGCAGAGGTGCCAGCGACGGCGCGGGCGGCTGCTCCGGAGCCCCACGGGTGAACGAAGACAAGCCAAACACAACGTGCTGGTCAGTCAGCTTGACACTCGCCTGGACCGGGTACGGAACCGATTCCACGTACCACAGCAGCAACTCCCACTGCGCGTGTGCAGCCTCAAATTCCGCCTTGACCACGACGGCTGGGCCGTACGCCGTGTCGGAGCTCCCGATGGCGCGTAGTTTCTGATCTTTGCTCAAGGCCAGTCCTCCGATGCCGTCGTATTTGGCTTGAAGCTCCGATTCGGTTAGCACCCCCTCCGGGTCCGCAAACGGCCAGGAGAACAAACAACCGCGCTCCAGTTTGAAGCTCTCTTGCAGCGCGAAGCTGTCGGGAAGCGTCGTGCGCAGGCAGTCGAATTGGATGTAACCGCCGCTTGCCGCGAGGTACGATCGCCCCACGTCCACTCGCTCCGAGTTGCTCGCTTGCGCCTCCGTTGCGGCGGAAAAACCGTCGTCCCGCTCGAACCAGAACGTCTGCCCGTGAGCGCCGGCGTCCGTCAGGGGGACGGACCAGGAATACACTTGCTCCCCGTTGGCTTCGTGCCACTGAGCGCCCTGCGTGCGAATAAATTCGGCCAAGACGGGCTTGCCCATGGAATTCCACGTGTAACCGTCGGGCAAGCGCTGCAACCGGAAGACAGGCAGCGCATTCTCCGTGGGGCCATCAGCGACGCGAAGAAACGACCACTCTGCCTCATCGCCTGGCAAAGGCTGAGCAGGCGTGAAGGCTTCTGGCAGGTTTTCGTTGACTGTCGCAAGCCCGTTGGCGGTAACGCCGGCGGCCAAGCCTCCAGTGGTCAGCATCAGGAAAACGATCAGACGCCGGCCCGTGAACAACCTTGGTGAGGTCATGGGCCAAGGAGCATGGATTCCAGCTTATCTAGAGGTTGGGCCAAGTTTCAACGCCCTGGTCCAAACGCCAACGGCTCGATTGTGAACAATCCTGGTTGCAGCGACGGGACTCTCGGCCGACAGGGGGTTCGGCGGGACGGGGTGAGCTGCCCCAGAGGTGGTCCTTGGGTTGTACGGTCGGCGGGCTGCCTAATGGGCCAGAACCGCTTCCCGCTCTTCGACAGGCACCCACGTCTTGCCGAGCTCGCCGGTGAAGTCGGACAGGGGCCGGATGAGGCGGTTGTCGCCGTGTTGCTCCATGACGTGGGCACTCCAGCCGGCGATGCGGCCAACCGCGAAGATGGGCGTGTACAGGTCAAGCGGGATGCCCATGACGTAGTACGAACTGGCGGAGAAGAAGTCCACGTTGGCGTCGAGGCCCTTGAGTTCCTTCATGGTCTCCTGGATCTTCAGGCTCATCTCGTACCACTTCGTGTTGCCGGCCTGCTCGCCCAGGTCCTTCGACAGGCTTCCCAGGTGGATGGCGCGCGGGTCAAGGGTCTTGTAGACGCGGTGGCCGAAGCCCATGATGCGCTCCTTGGCCGCGAGCTTCTCCTTGACCCATTCGACGGGGTCTTTGCCCGATTCGTCGAGTTCGAGGAGCATGCGCATGACACCGATGTTGGCGCCGCCGTGCAGGGGGCCCTTGAGCGCGCCGATGGCACTGGTGATGGCGCTGTGGTAGTCGCTCAGGGTGGCGGCGGTGACCCGGGCGGCGAACGTGGAGGCGTTGAGGTCGTGGTCTGCGTGCAGGATCAAGGCCACGTCCATGGCGCGTTCGGCTGCCGGCGGCGGCACGGCGTCGTTGAGCATGTAGAGGAAGTTGGCGGCGTGGCTGAGTTCCGGCTTCGGGTCGACCGGTTCTAGGCCGCGGCGGAGGCGGTGGTAGTGGGCCACGATGGTGGCCATTTGTGCAGTGACCTCGATGGCTTTGCCGTGATCGGAGTCGACGGTGGCGTCATCGGCGTCGTCGCGGCCGGCAGAGAGGGCGCTGACGGTGGTGCGGATGGCGTCCATGGGGGTCATGGTCTTGGCGACCTTGCGCAGGACTTCCATGGCGGCCGGGGGCAGGCTGCGGTGGTCGGCCAGGGCCTTGCGGAACGAGGTTAGTTCCTGGTGGGTTGGCAGGCGGCCTTCCCAGAGGAGGAAGGTGGTCTCTTCGAACGTGGCGTTGGGTGCCAGTTCGTTGATATCGTACCCGCGGTAGGACAGGATTCCCTGCTCCCCGTCGATGTAGCAGATGCCGCTCTGCGCCGCGACGACGCCCTCAAGACCCTTGGAAGTGGACATGGATGGTCACCGGTCGGACCCGGGGTTCCCTAGGGGCCCCAGAGTCCGGGTTGACAACCGAACCCGGCTGCCGCTTTAGCCCCTTTGGCGGCCCGTCGGGACCAGCCCGAACATGCGTTCAGAAAGACTGAAGATGTTCGACTTCGGTGTTGGTTGGCCACATTGCAGGCTGATCTGCCTCGTTGTCGGCCCCGTCGTCGCGCCGCCGCCCAGGCCCCCTATCCACCTGGCTTGCGCGCCGCCGGCACCCCGCGTCAACCTGCAACCCTGAAGACCCAGGCCCCGCCTTGGGGGTTCGTGGTCCAGCACGAAGGCAACCAAACGGCCCCCGACGGGGGCAACGCAACCGCCGGCGGGGGCGACACCTGGCTCGCAGGCGTCAACGATTGGCTGCACGCGCCGGAAAACCAGTTGCTCGTCCGCCTGCTCGCCACGGTCCTCGTCATCGTCCTGATCTGGGCATCGGTGAAGTTGGCCGAACGCGCCATGACCCGGTCCGCGCGCCGCTACGCGCGACTGCGCAGCCTGGACGACTACCAGACCAAGGTCCTCGTGGGCCGCACCAAACCCATGCGGCTCATCGTGGGTCTCTCCGTCAGCATCATTGGCGTCATCACCCTCTTGGGTATCTGGGGTCTCCAGACCGCGTTCACCGGCTTGTTGGCGGGTGCTGGCTTCGCGGGCATCGTCATCGGAATGGCCGCCGGCGACACCATCGGCGACGTCATTGCCGGATTCCTGATCTTCTACAACCACCCCTTTGACATCGGCGACTGGGTCGAGATCGATGGCGTGCACGGCTTCGTGGAGGATGTGGCCCTGGGTGCCACCACGCTGCTGACCTTCGACAACGAGAAGGTCACCATTCCCAACCGCCTCGTCGAGGGCACCAAGATCCGCAACTTCACCCACAGTCGCAAGTTGCGCCGCCGCCTGGTGGTGGGTGTGGAGTACGGCACCCGGCTGGGAACATCCATGCAAACCCTCGTCGAGTTGGCCAAGCAACACCCAGACATCCTGGACGACCCCGAACCCCAAGCCGTGACGATCGGTTTTGGCGCCAGCAGCGTCGACCTGGAACTTCGCTTCTGGGTGGAGCCGGTTCGATCGAGCGTCATCAAGACCTACACGGACATGATCCACTCGGTGCACGACACCTTCCGCCGCAAGGGCCTTGGCATCGCGTTCCCGCACATGCAAGTGGTTCAGGGGCAGCCGTGGCGCATTGGCAGCTCCCGCGACCTGGAAGCTCGCGCCGTTGACCCCCACGCGCCGCCCATGGTGGACTTGGGCGCGCCCCGCCAGGACGATGCTGGCAACCCGCCCAGCACAGGGGGCGTGACGTGACCGCTTTTGCTGCGGCCCACCGCGGCCTGAGCAGCGAACACCCCGAGAACACCATTGAAGCGTTCCAGGCAGCCGTCGAGGCAGGCTTTCCCTGCATCGAGTTGGATGTCCGGGTGACGCGCGACGGCGAGGTGGTGGTCCTGCATGATGCCGGCATCGAACGCACCACCAATGGCAACGGCCGGGTGGCGGACATGCGGTACGACGAACTGCGCGTGTACGAAACGGGTGCCGGTCCGGTGCCGCGCTTGGACGATGTCTTCTCGGCGCTGGACCACTGGGAGGGCCTGTGGAACATTGAGATCAAGGATCGGCGCGCCACCATCGGCGCCCTCGACTTGGCTGAACACCATGGAGTGTCGGAACACGTCCAGATCAGCAGCATGGATCCCCGCGCCCTCATGGAAGCCCTGGAGCGGCACCCAGAGGCGCCTCGGGGCCTGATCGTGCTTGGCCCCCTGGACGTGGAGGACTTGGAGGTGGCCGGC
>JBFJVP010000067.1:0-10396 GCA_041624075.1 Thermoplasmatota archaeon
GGCGTCAGCGGCCCATAGGTTCCCTTGGCCGCCGTCACCAGCGCCCGCGGCAGCGTCATGCCCGCCCTCGCGGACTCGGCGATGTCACGCAGGAAATCAGGGAATTTCTCATCCATGGCCGCTCGCCGCTTGAGTTCCTTGTTGTAGAAGAAGCCGTACGGGCCCGCAGCAAACAGGACCGCCAGGATGAACGCGTCGGTTCCGTAGTAGCGGCTCCACGGCATCAGGTCCAGCCCGGAAAGAACGGCGATGGCAAAGGCGATCAGGGCCAGGAATCCCGTGACACCGTAGACGGCGATGCGGAAGATCTCCTCCGGACTGCGCTTGCGTTGCTGGACCAGATCTGCCAACTCGTCGCCTTGCTTGGCCTTGGATGGGCCAAGGAAAACCCCCTGGAAGAGGCGAACCGCCACCACGCCCAAGAGGATCAGGCCCGCGCCGGCGTAGAAGACCACCAATGCAATGGTCGTGCGCTGACTCTGCAAGCCAACCGATCCGGTCAACACAGCCCCTGCAAACGCCATGGAGAGCG
Source organism: Thermoplasmatota archaeon (assembly GCA_041624075.1). Lineage (GTDB taxonomy): Archaea > Thermoplasmatota > E2 > JACPAO01 > JAHFTW01 > JBFJVP01. The sequence continues at coordinate 533 of JBFJVP010000067.1, forward strand.
CGACGAACACGATGGCCGCCACGTAGGTGCGCAAGGCTCGCTTCTGCATCACTTCCCGCAAGTCGGGCGTCGCCTTCTGGGCTGCCGTGACGGCATTCTTGGCCAGGTACCAGACACCCGGCAGGCTGAGGCGAATGCGCAGCGCCAGGAACTCAAGCAGAACACCCAATGTCACCACGTACACGCCTTGGTGGACCTCGATGTTGGCAAGCAACCCGGCCCCCTGTGGGATGCCAAAGGCCAGCGCCACACCGGCCACCACCGAAACCGCAGCCAGGATCGTCATGGCCGCAGCAAATGTTTTGGCGATTGCGGACGGCTGGTACGAGGACGTGTGCTGTTGGCGCGACACCATCGTCATCAAGACGACCAGCAAGACGATGGTTTGCAGCAGGACGAAGTTCTGTGCCAACGCCGACCCAACCGCGCCGATGTCGGAGATGACGCCGATGAAGAACAGCAGCGCCCCGATTTCGACGACGCCCATGACCAGCACCACCGTCAGGGCCATCAAGCTCACGATGGTGAGCACCAGGTCGCTGCGGGCCCGGTCCATGATGCGTGGCCCTTCCGGCTTGAGGCGGCGCCAGTCGATGCGCGCGAACAGGAACGACGCGGCCGACAGCAGGGCCAACGCCACCGCCAGCAGCGTCGTCTGGATGGCGATGTCGATGCCCAACTCGATTCCGGCCAGGGGTGCTACGGAGGCAGCCACGACCACCAGAATCAGCAGGCTGGCCAGCCCGGCCGAGGTGTTCATCAGGGCCTGGCGCCGCTGATCCCGTTTGCGTCGGCGGTGCTGGACGATCTTGGCCGCCTCGATCTCCAATTCGTCGGGGGCGGGTTGCTTGGACTTGCGGGCCGGCATGCTCACACCTCCGGAATCATGGCCCTGAGGCCAAACATGAAGCCGATATTGATGACCGGCAGCAGCAGGTAGATGATCAGTTGAAGCTGACCGATGTCGCCGCTTCCCATGAGGACGATGATCGCCATCATGACAAGCAGAAAGAGGGGTCCTGCGACGGCGACGGTGACATAGGTTTCCGCCATGAGGCCCATGGTTTCGATGAACGTCTTCTGCTCAACGCGGTTCTCCCATTGGTAGCGGTTGGCTTTCTGGCGAAAATACGCGGTCAGGTCCCCGCCCGAGCCAATGGTGGAGATGGCGCCCTGAAGGAGTTCCTGGAACTTGACGGAAGGGCTGCGGTCGATGCCCCGGCGCAGCGCGGTCAGGATGTCCTTGCCGTGGACGTGCATGTCCTTGTAGATCCATGCTGACTCGCGTGCCACCTCGCCGTAAATGGACTGGCGGGCGAGGCTGCTGAAGATCTCCTGGGGAACGATGCCAGCACTTGCCATGGCGGCGATGTAGTTGGCGGCGTACGGCAGCCGTTGTTCGATGTTTCGTCCCCGCTTCTTCGCGTTGGAGGCGGGCGTGGCTCCCAGGGCGATGTAGGCAATGAAGCCCAGGGTGAAGGGGAGAAAAATGGGTGCCAGCCAAATGGTGCTGGGCAGGCTGATGAAGGAGTTCAGCAGGGCAACGGCCAGTACGCTCAACAGGAGCGTGATGGCAGCGGTGGCCAGCGATTGGACCCATACCGTGGCCAAGTAAGCCTCGGCCCGAATCGGCATGCGGGCGCGGCTGAGCGCTTCGGCCAGCTTGGGAATCTGGCGGTCCTTGCGGGCCCTGGCGCCGAGCAATCGGTAGGCGAGTTTCTGGGTCGTCGTCAGGGCCATCTCAGGCCCTCCTCGACGTACTGCATGACGTGCTCGCGGTCTTTGTAGTAGGTGGCGACCACTTCCGCGATGCGACGGTACTCGTCGATGCCCTGGTCGACCAGGTACTGGATGACGGCGGTTCGGTCCTCCAGTTCTCGAAGGACTTCCTTGTCGTTTTGGCCGGTTTCGGTGGCGATGCGTTCCAGCGCGTAGCTGACACCGCTGTAGCGGAAAGTGTCCGTGGCGGGATCCCAGCGGAAGACTTCGTTGGTGAGGATTTCCCGGGTGTTGGGATCCAGGCCCACGATTTCGGTGAGTTGCTTGGTGCGGCGAACGCGCTTGCCGCCAACGCGGGTCTGCATCTGCACGGCCACGACATCAAGCGCCTCCAGAAGCGCGCGGGGAATGTTGATGGGGTCGCCTTCCAAACGGTGGATGACCGCGTCGACGCTGTCGGCGTGCATGGTGCCGTAGGCCGCGTGGCCGGTCGCCATGGCCTGGAACAGGTTGTACGCCTCCTTGCCGCGCACTTCACCGACGACGATGTATTCGGGTCGCTGCCGGAGGGCATTCTTGAGCAACTGGAACATGTCGATTTGCCCGGCTTGGCGGCCGTGCTCATCGGGTGGCCCGAAGCCGTCGCGGGTGATGCCGGCGATCCAGTTGGGCTGGGGGAGCTGCAGTTCGCGGGTGTCCTCGATGCTGATGATCTTCATTTGCGGCGGAATGAATTGCAGGACGGCGTTGGTGGCGGTGGTTTTGCCGCTGGCCGTTCCGCCGGCGTAGATGGCGCTCATGCCGTGCTGGATGATCATCCAGAGGTAGGCGACCATGCTGGGGTCCATGGTTCCGAAACGAACCAGATCCACGGGCGTGAAGGGCACTTCCTTGAATTTGCGGATGGTGAACGTGGACCCGAAGGACGACACCTCCTTGGCCAGCGTTGCCTGCAAGCGGCTGCCGTCGCGCATGGTGGCGTCCAGAATCGGCTCCGCGATGGAGACGTGTTTTCCGGCCCGCTGGGCCAGGCGGATCACGAAGGAGTCGAGGGTTTCGTGGTCGGGGAACCGGATCGTGGTCTGCAACGACTCGTACTTGCGGTGATAGATGAACACGCGTTCGTGGGGTCCGTCGCAGGAGATGTCCTCGATCATGTTGTCGCGAATTAGGACATCGATGGGGCCTTCGCCGATGAAGTCCCGCATGACGTAGTACAGGAGGCGCTCGATGGCTTCGGCGGCCTCTTCGTCGTCATCGCTGTCGCCGAGGCGGATGGAGTAGTCGTCGATGACTTGCTCGAAGCGTTCCCGAATGTACAGGTCCAACTCCTTGCCCTCCAGTTCGGCGGGATCGAGATCCAGCACGTCAACCAGGGTCTCCTCGATGAAATCCAGTAGCAGTTCCTCCTCGTGGGTGAGGCGGGGCTCGATGACGTGGTAGAGCAGCTCATGGGTCCGCAGATTGCGCACGAGTTGAACGTAGGCGAACGGCTCATGGATGGGGTAGACCTCGACTTCCCGGTCGTCGGGGTCGGGAACATAGAGGAGGGAGTCCTGTTCGTCCCATTCCCGTTGTTGGCGCTCCCGTTCCGATTCGTCCACGATGGCTTCGAGGATCTTGCGTCGGCGGATCTCCTGGGCCGCTGCAATTTCCTGCCTTCGGCGTTCCTCCTCGTCAAGGGCGTCGGGACGCTCGAGGGTCGCGGGTGGAAACTGGGGCAGCTTGACGACATCGGGGCGCACCGAGCGTTCGGCGATGCGGGCGCGGGCTTCGTCACCTTGGGCGCCGCGAACGCCGCGGTCGAGGCGTTCGCCGGGTGCCGCGGCCCGCGTGGATGTTTGGCCGTAGCGGCGCACTTCGTCGGATGTGGTGCCTTCCAGATCGGTCTCGGTGCCCTGCTGCACGTACTCGTCTGCGTCTTCTTCGAAGTCGTCCTCAAGCTCGTCCTCCAAGTCTTCCGTTAGGGGCTCCTGCTTGCGTTCGGGGCTTCTCTTGGATGTCTTGGATGTCTTGGGTGTCTTGGATGCCTTGGAGGCCTTGTCGGATTTCGTTGGCTTGGTCGATTTTGCCGGCTTCCTGGCCGCCTCGGGCCGGGGCGGTCGCTCGGCGCCCGTGCCAGTGCCGGTGGACTTGCGCCGGATGACGGTCTTGCGCTTGCGTTTGGGGGCATCGGCTTCGCTCACGTGGCACTCTCCAGGTAGATGCAGGCGCTTCCGGGCGTCTGGCGGTCGTCGTGTCGAACCGTCATGCGTCCCCCAATCAGGTCGGTGTCGCACAAGGTGACCGACGTGGCGGCGTCAGCTCCAAAGAGGGGGGCCGTGACGGTTTCGCCGCTTGCGGGAACCAGCACACGCACGCGGGGTGGCGATGCTTCCAGGGCGACGCGGTAGGCGCTTCCTTCGAAGGAGTCGGGCAATTCCAGGGTGCGTTGATAGGTGGCGTTGGCGCCGTGGGCTTCTGCGAAGACGGCGGCGTCAACGGCGGTGGCTGCCACGCGCTGGGCGGCTGACTGGGCTTGCAGGGTCACCACCCTTTCGCGGACCCGGGTTTCGTTTTGGGTGAACCCGTAGAAGCCGATCATCAGCACGAGGGTTACCGTGGCCAGGACCAGGATGGCGCCAAGGACCTCGCTGACAGCGCGCTCATCGCCCGGAATGTTCCGGCTGCGGCGGCTGAGGCGCCTGAGGCGGCTGTCGGTCGCCGGTGCGTGGTCGGGCATGGCCGCTGGGCGGGGTCGCGCTGCCGCTACGCCTTGGCGCAGGAGCCTAGATGGAGATCGTCGTGAGGAGGCTTGCATGGATGAACTCGAAGGTGAAGGCGGCGTTGGCCGGGTCGCCAGATGGAGGATCCACGAGGCGGTACCGGACGCTGGGCACGTCGGCGGTGCACGCAGTCTGGGCCGTGTACGGATCGCCGGCCAGCAAATCGTTGCGCAGTAGCAGGGTGTTGCACCAGCCCTCGGACAGGTCGCCATTGAAGTCGAAGCGAAGCGTGTACGCGGTCTCGGTTGCCACGCGGGCGTAGTTGTTGATGAGGCCCATGTAGACCTGGTAGCCGCGGGCTCCCGTAACTGCAGCCTCGTTGCCCGTGCTGAGCGTCGGCAGGCGCAGCAGGAAGTCGCCCGTTGCGTAGGCATCCTCCTGGATGGGGGGGTTTCGTTGCAGGAAGATCGCGTCGTCCTGGCGCGAGAACACGGCACCGCCGGTTAGGTGAACGGCCAGGTCCGATTCGCTGGACTGCTGGGTCCATTGCAATTCGCCAAGCTGGAAGAGCCAGGCCTGGGCGACGGGTGTGCCGCTGCTTTCGATGGCGAACAGCCAGTCGTTTCCTTCCAGCGGGAAGGCGGTGGCGTTCGAGGTGATGGTGAGCGTCGAGCCCGACAGGGACGCATCCAACTGGCTGGCGGCACCTCCTGCCACCAGGTAGGCGTTCAGGCAGGGGTTGCATCCGGCTCCGGTGGTGGGGGTTTGGCAGCCCGTGGTGTCCACGGTAACGATGTGGTCCAGGTCCTCCCACGCGGTGATGTGGAAGTCGCAGTCGACGTTGGCCGCGTCCATGTTGACTGTGGCCATCAGGTGGTCGCCGCCTTCGATGGCAAGCGTGCCCCCGGCCAGGGCCACGTTGGGTGTGCGCGAGGCGTCGGGGACCGTGAGCACGAGGGAATTCTGGCGAAGATCCTCGAATTCGGCGATCATGGCGTCCAATTGGTTGCGATCCTGGGTGCGTTGCACCAGGGGGGTGCCCCATACCAGGGCGGCCACGATGCCGCCAACCGTGATTCCCAAGACCATGATGGACCCCATGACTGCGGTCACAGCCCGCTGGTCGTGCAACAGGACGCGTCGGCGCTGGTTTTCGCTGCGGCGCGACGGCAGCCGGGCCGCCTGATCGGGTGCCCTGGCGGGTTCTGGGGTTGGCTCGCGGCGAATGGCTTGATTGTCTCTTGCTGGACTCAAGAATCTTGGCTGGGGCTGATCTTGCACGTCAAAACACTCGTTTCGTGCTCTCCATGAATAGCCCCTTCTCCGTTTCTTTAAATAGGAGTAGTCTGGAGGCGCCGTAGAGGCCTCTCATCTTGGTTACCTTGAGGTAGGGATACAAACCAAAGCCCTGGCGGTCGAAGCCCATCTCAAGCACGCCGTCCGCCCAGTGCCGCAGGCGGGCCGCCTGCACGCCCGCATGCAACTCCTCGATGGCACAAGCCAGCAAGTCTCCGCCTCCAGCCCGGATCTCTCGACGCAACACCATCAGCTCCTCGAAGGCGTCGTCCCACCCGGCCCCCTGGACCAGGGTGCTGAAGCTATCCATCACGTAACGTACACCTGGCTCGGGGACCGGCAGTTCCCATTCCCCGTCCTCCTCGAGAACCGTCACCTCCAGGTGATCCACGTCCCCGCCGAAGGCGCCGACGGCATCAATCACGGTTTCGGCGTCCACTTCCGTGGCCACAAAAATCGTCCCGCCCGGCATGTGGGTGCCCCCCGCCGCAAAGTGGTACGCAAACAATTCCTGCGCGTTCATCGGGGCCGCCAACAGCAGGTGCACTCGACCTGGCGGCGTCCCACCGCCGAACTGGGCATCCAGACCCGGCAGCCCGGTCGTGCGAAGACTGGGCTTCTTTTTGCTGGCCAAATTGGCTCCCTGGGGACTGTACCCTTTGTCCCTCCCGCCTTAAGAAACCGTGAGGCGGGCCGATTGCGCTCCCCGGCACAGCCACCCGCTTCATTCACAAGAATTGAATCATTGCCCAAATGACCACGTTGCCCACAGTACCCGCGCCCAGCACGCCCACTGTCAAGGGCACCATGAATGGGACCTTTGGGGTCACCCAAACCGGGTCGACGCCATGCCGCTCCAAGTCGCGGTACACCAGGCGCTGGTCCTCATCACGGCCCTGCCAGTACCGCCATGTGAGCGAACCGTCCTGCTCCGCCCGCTGCAATGGCCAGACGTGCAGCCGCTGCGCCTGGGCCAAGGGGCGAGGTGTGGCCAGAAACGTAGCCAGTCCGGCCCAGCGGCCGCGCGCCAAGTTGCCTGCCAGCAGCGCCACTGGTACCAGGAGCGTCGCCAGCGCGCCGTTGACCATGACATCAACGGCGGGCAAGAGGGCGGTGACCTGGCCCGACTCGTAACGGGGCCACAAGAGTGCCAGCACCATGAGGCCCTTGGCGTCGGCGCCGCCAAACAGGATGCCGAACCACCACAGCACGTAGAAGAGCCCACACAAGCCCACCGCGATGGCGATGCTGATGAGGCCGTGGCGCAGTCCCTCCAGAAGCTCTCCAAGCAGGAGGATCGCCGCGAGCGCCAGGAAGGGATACCAGTACATGTTGCCCACGCGGCGGCTGCGCAGATCCAGCAGCGAAGCCCCGATGAGCATGGTCAAGCCCAGAAGCACCCGCACCCACGAGTCATCGGTGGCCAAGGACACGGCGACGCCAGGGCCGGCGCCCACGAGGTCGTTTCGATTCAAGCCATCCGTGCTTGCCCGCGCAACTGGCTGGCAAAAGCATCGTTGCGCTCCGGGCCGGGCTCGAAGAGCAGTTCCCGCGCCCACGCCTGGTCCGATGGCCGCTCCGGCGCTTCCAGCCACGCCAGGAGGTCCCGGTCGTTGGCGGGCGTGAACACGCTCACCCGTTGCTCCAATTCCGCGTGCAAACCCCCAAGCCCCGCGTCGGCCGGCCGTGCAATGGCAACCGGCAGGCCAGCACAGTACGCCTCGAAGCCCAGGCTGCTGGTGTCCGTTACCACAGCGCGGGCGCCAGCCAAGAGATCATACACGTTGGCCCCCGCCTCGACCACTTCAACGTGGGGCGTCGCCGCCAACAGCCGCCGCGCCTCCGGCGATTGATCGTGGGCCACGGTGTGTGGGTGCAGCTTCACCTTCAGCCGCACGCCTGAATCCACCAGCGTTTCCGCAAACGCGTCGAGCCCCGACTGGTTGACGCCGCCCAGAAATGCAGAGTTGTCCCACGTGGGCAGCCACAGAAGCGGTCCGTCCCGGTTGGGCTCCAGCCGCCCCAGCTCGTTGAGCGCCACGTGCCCAAACCGGCTCACCTCGGCGCCGCGCAGCATCCCCTCCAGGTGATCCGCCAGCCTTGGCCCGTACGCGTTGACCTGCTGGTACCGGCTGGCGCGACGCCCCGGCCGCGCCGGCGGCTGAAGGAACCGCGCCGGAAGGCCCAGGCGACCGGCAAGCAGGTTGGCCGCCGTGCGCACCCGGGGAAAGCGACGCCTCTGCAAGTACAACGGGTTCCCCGTGTACCCCTTGTCCCCCAAGCCATGAAACACTTGCACGTTCCACGCGCCGCGCACAGGGGGTCGGGTGTCCGCGTGAACAACCACCGCGGCATCGCCTGGCTCCGCCGCCACGTCAGCCAAGCGACGAGCCAGGGGCGCCACGTGGTGCCGTTCATGGGGGTGGCGAGTGGGCAACGCAACGCCGTGGCGCACACGCCCGCGAAACGGCCGCGCCTGATGAGGGGTTCGGGGTGGGCCGGCAACGCCGAGCAAGGGTGGCGCTTCAACTGGTCACGCCTTGAGATCACCGTCACTTGGCGGGGCCGCGCCGCGCCATTTGCCCGACAACCTCCAAAGCGACCACGCGCCCAGGGCCAATGGGCCCACGACGAGGCCCGCCCACACGGCCAGGCCCAGGGCCGCCCACAGCAGTCCCTTCCAAGGCTGGCGCGCCGCCACGGCTCGGTACGCTCCCCACCCCGTGCCAAACGCCAAAGCTGCAAACAGGGCGGGAATCGCCAGGCCAGCCGTGATGCCCCCCTGGAAGGCGGCCAAGAGTGCCAGCACCAAGGTCGTCAAACCCGTGCCAGCCATGGCCCCCGCCGCCACGAACCCGACTCCGGCTGGCAGGGGCACGCCGCGCCGCCATGCAAGGCCCCCCACCACGGCGATCGCCAGCACTTCGCCAGCCACCGTGACCGGCCACGGCACGCCAGCCCAGTCCATGATGCCGACCCGTTGGATCGGAATGCCCACCCACTCGGTTATCGTGAAGGCTTCCCCCCGCCCGATGGCCACGCTGTACGTCGCGCCCGAATCCGCTTCGATGACCACGAAGAACGTGCCGTCGGCGGGCGCCGGCTGGCTCCATTGGCCAACCAATCGCATTGCCAGAGGAGTAAACGGCTCTACGCTCACGTCATCCAGAGGCGGTGCACGCGAGCCGCCCAACTCGGATGGCGTCTGCCGAGGGCCCTCGCCAACGAGGCCTGGGCCCACGATCCAAAGCGCCGGGCGCCCCGACTCACCCACGGGAAGGTGAACACTGACATCGATGGCATCGCCCCGGCTTCGATCGAACTTGAACCAGTGCTGGGCCCCCGGGCCGAGCTCGCCGTAGAAGACCCGGGATTGGTCCGGGTCACGCACATGGAAGGCCGTTGCTGGTGAAACACCCGCGTCGGCAAAGCTCGGCACATGGGCGCTGGCGGTGCCAATGAGCAACGTCGCCGCCAACAGCACCCACCGCATGCACGCAACTTCGCCGGGAACCAGAATAACGGTGTCGCCGCGTGGAGACGCCCCCATGCGGACTGCCAGCCGGCACCAGCCACGGCGCCGACCGGTCCAATGACTCGGTTGACCCACCGTGCGCCGACGCCGCGGGTGCACGTCAAAAGCCGACTCATCGCGGCCGTCGTCATCGTCGTCGCTGCGCCGCCACAAGCCGCTGAATGATGGGCGCCAAAGCGAAGCGATTCAGGTAATGTAGGCCGCTAGACAGGTGTCTGGACCGCCGTCACCGCCCGTTATGGGCGGACCGGCGGCGCTTTCGATCGTCGACTCGGCCAAAGCAGGCTGTGCACCCCGGAGCCCGCGCGCGGTGCTTCCGCCGGCTTGGTTGGGTTTTAAAAGGAAGGGAAAGGGAAGAGTGTGGGCGGCCTTTGGCCGCCCAAGGACCTCAGCACTCCAGGAGTACCTCCGTCTAGTCGGCGTAGTAGCTCGCCCCCTGCTGCCCTGCAAGCAGGACAGCAGAGTCCGCTCGGCCTCCGGCCTCGCTGCGTCGTACTCCGCCTACTCGGCGTAGTACGACGCCGGGTAAGGCTCGGGCTTCAGACCCTTGCGCTCGCGGATCTGCTTGGTGACTTGCGGCTGTAGCTGGTAGTCCAGCATCTCGAAGCC
>JBFJVP010000068.1:0-10294 GCA_041624075.1 Thermoplasmatota archaeon
CGGCTATTGGCCTTGCTGGCCGACCTGCTCCACGGAAGCTGGAGCAGGCCCCTGTTCCAAAAGCCGATCCACGATTTGCAGCGTGTCCGTGGGGAAATCACGGCTGCGCATCCATTGCAGGAAATCCTTGTGCTCGTGCACCGGCTCGTGGCGGTGCTTGCTAAAGCCAAAGCGCACCACACCGGAGCCATCCTGGTAGAAACGATGCCCGTGGTCGAGCCAGGTGCGAACGTCCGCCTCCGGGTCGCGTAACTGCACGAGTTTCGGTTGTGTGAGCGCGGCGGCGTCCTCCCCGAGAATGTCGGCGTGCTTGGCCATCTGGGCCCGCAAGACCTCCAGGGTCGCCTCCGTGTCGGCCTGGCTGCGGTGGGCCCCCTCTAGCTTGCGGCCAGTGTAGCGTTCGAAGCAAGCCTCAAGGCTGTGGCCGTTGACCACGCGCTCGATGGCAATCGTGTCAATGCAGGGGTGGTTCGGTGCAAGCCCCGTTTGGCCAGCCCGTGAAAGTTCTGCGTGCAGGAAGGCCACGTCAAACCGGTGGTTGTGCGCAATCAGGGTCGCACCCTCGACCAAGCGCTGGATGCGTGCTGCATGGTGGGAGAACGGCGGCTTGCCGGCCACCATGGCGGGCTCAATCCCGGTGATTTGCTGGATTTCCTCGGAGATCTCCACGCCGGGGTCCACGAGCGCCGAGAACGGGGAGCCCACCTGTTGCAGGTTGGTGTCCACCTCGATGAAACAGAATTCCAGAATGCGGTCGCGCTCCGGCTCCAACCCGGTGGTTTCCAGGTCGAAGGCCAAGATGCGGTTTGGCTGGCTGGTCATGCGCCCGCACCAAGGCGTCGCCTCAAAAAGACCATGGCCCCGCGCGAGGCGGCCCTATTGCTCAACGCCGACCACTTCGATGTCGAAGACGAGCGTCTGGCCCGCCAGCAGGTGATTGAAGTCGAGCGTGTACCCCTCGTCGTCGATTTCGACCACGGTGGCTTCCAGCTTGACGCCGTCGCCAGCCTCCAGGCCGATGCGCATGCCCTTCTCAAGCATAGGGGCCTTCAGGTCGTCCTTGGTGACGCGCCTCACGAGGCGTTCGTCGCGCTCGCCGTAGGCGTCCTCTGGCGGGATCTCGATGGTTCGCTCCTGACCGGTTTCCAGGCCGCGCACACCAGCGTCGAAGCCAGCGATGACCATGCCTGCTCCGACCGTGAAGGTTAGCGGGTCGCGTTCGCGGCTGGAGTCGAAGATCTCGCCGCTTTCGAGGCGGCCGGTGTAATGAACGGAGACGGTGTCACCATCAGAGATGGGCATGGTCCGCGGTGACCGGTGCATATACTAAGGCGTATTGGCAGGGGAGAATGCCCGCTCGGCCACCTAGTTGACGGAGCTGGGGTCCAGCGCGGACCAGCCGGCTGCCGGGGGCTCCAGGTAGAACACGGTCACGAAGATCTCGTAGTTCTGGTTGTACGCTGGCCACACATCATCTGGGTACAGGCTGACGGTGTAGTCGCGCGCCTCGGCGGGGAAGACGGAGCCGTCGACGACCCAGTGCGCGGGGTTGGTGACGTAGGTCGTGTCCAGTTCGAACGGCTCATCCGAAATGAGGCTGAAGTAGTACTCCGTGGGACCCGTAGGCTTGCCACTGATGGAGTCCTCCCAGACGGCCTCAAGGACGAAGCCGGCAGGTGCCTGGTCAACGCTGAAGTTGAAGGCGCACTGGCAGGTCGGCACGATGTCGCCGGCGAACAGATCCACGCCCCAGTTGGCGAGGCCGACGGAGCCGTCCACAAAGGCGTCAAACTTGTACGTGGTGTGGTACGGTTGGGGGCTGCGATCCGTCATGAGCATGATCTTGACGATGGCGACTTCGCCTTCGACGATCGTGGCGGATGCTTGGGACGCCTCGTGGCCGTCGGCCTGGGCGGACAGGACCAGGAGGCCGGGCGACAAGTCGTTGAGGACAAACCGCCCGTCGGGGCCGCTGATGACTTCAGGGCCACCGGAGTAGGTGATGACGGCACCTTCGATGGGGCGGATCGCTTCGTCAACCACGACACCGCTGACGGCCCCGTAGCCGTCCCGCGTCTTCACGTCGTCCAGGTGAACGGTGCTTCCGTCACCCAGTTGCATTCCGGCCGGCTGCTCGGATGCGTCATCAGCGCATCCAGCAAGGGTCGCAGCAAGCAGCAGGGATACGATCCAGAGCCTCATCGTGACGTTGCTCATCTATCTAAATCTTAAGGGTTGTGGCCACAAAACCGGAGTGGTCGCGGCCCGCCCTCACTGCTGATCCAGGAAACTCCAGTTCTCGGGCGGGGGCTCATGGTAGAAGGCCGTGATGAAGATCTGGAAGGACACGCTGAACTCCGGCACCGACTGCGCGAAGGGACGCACGTTCAGGTAGTACGACGATTCATCCGGAATGTCCTCCGGCTCCAGGCGCACCATGGCGGGGTTGTCGTGGTAAGCCCGGTGCACTTCCGCGCCAAGGCTCATTGTGGCCAAGTGAATGAAATAGTCTGAGCCACCCAGATCGGCCACCGATTCCTGTTCCCGGTAGACCTCCAGCACCACGCCCTCAAGGTTTTCCAAATCCAGATCGAAGAAGAAAACACATGCGTTGCAAAAGGATACGAAGTTCACCGGGTGATACGGCACAGCGACATCTGCAAAGCCCGTCAAGACTTGCGTCTCGTGGCGTGGCGTTGGCGGGGCAACGCGCTCCAAGATGAACTTGAGCTTGACGAACTCGTCAGCCGGCACCTCAACGACGGTGTCCGCGCTGCGATGGTTCGCCGCTTCGGCCGTGACGCGGTATGGACCCGGCCATAGATCCGGAAACGCAAACGCCCCATCCTCACCCGACCGATCCGTGGCATTGAGGCCCGGCAACGTAACCAAGGCCCCGGGCACGGGCCGCAAACTATCATCCAGCACAAACCCGGTCAGGTGCCCGCGCTGGCCGGACTTGGGCGTCTGCTTCGTCAACGACTCGCCACTGGTCTCTTCCTGCACATCAGCGCCCGGCTCCACGGACACCAAGACCACCTCATCGGAGTCCGAAGGCGCATCACTGCACCCGGCCATGACCAAGAGGACCGCCCAGCTCAGGGCCCAGAGGCGCATCACCCACCATCCTCTTCATCGAAGAAGCTCCAATTGGCCGGCGGTGGCTCCCGATAGAACGCGGTCACGAACACCTCGTAGTCCTTGTTGAACTCCGGCGTGGGGAACGCTTCCGGCCAGACATACACTTCCACTTCCGTGATGTTGGTGGGCAGGAACGTATCATCCAGAACAACCCGCATGGGGTTGGGGAGACTGCCAGAATAATAGCGAGAGCAGCACTGTGGCGGCGAGACTTCGTACTCAAAACTGTTGGTGCCAGCCACGCCCGCCACGGCACCGGCATAGGGCTCCATGACCGCCTCAATGACCAAGGCCTTCAACTCCAGATCCAAGTCAATGATGTTTGCCGCGCTGTTGCTGGTGAACAAACGGGGGCCAAACGAATGGCCGGACACGCCAGCAAATCCCGCGAACTTGAACGTCTCGTGATAGGGTTCGGGCGGCGGAATCCTCTTCAGGATCACCTTCACCCGGGTGAACTCGTCCGACTTGATGTTCACCATCGCCTCGAGGCCCATGTGCTCACTATAGTTAGCCCGCAACAGGTACGGCCCCGGGAACAGGTCAGCGAAGGCAAACGAACCATCACGGTCCGAGATGTCGGTCAAGTCGATGCCAGGCAGCGTAACCGTCGCACCCTCAATGGGACGCAGCGAATCGTCCACCACGAAGCCGGCCAAATGGCCGCGTTGGCCCTTTTTGGGCGGTTTGGGTGGTTCCGCCGGCGCGGTTTCATTGCTGCCCACTTCAGGCGTCGATTCGACGACGATTTCCTGCACGCCCCCATCCGAGGAACTACTACAGCCCGCCATGAGCGCAGTGACGAAAACCACCATCGCCAAGCTACTGAGTCTGTCGCGCACGAATCTCACACCTCCCACACAGGCATAAGCAACGTAGTCCCATTGTCTAACCGTTTCGCCGGCCCGCCGCCAGACGGCATGCCCGCCTGAACCGGACTTGATAGCTTAATGGCATTTACTGAAGAAAGTCGCCTGTCCGCTACGGTTCGGTTGCCGCACTCCAGCCAGCCGGCGGATCGGCGCGATAGAATACCGTCACGAACAACGTGTATTCCTGTTGCAGACTGGGCCAGAAAGCCGACCCCGTCACGCGCGCCGTGATCTGCGTGCGTTCCTCAGGGAACGCCGATCCATCGATGACCTGATAGATGGGAATCGGGTCGAATGAACTCTCAATCTCGCCGTCGGCCGCCGAGCCAATCAACTCCCAGTAGTATTCAGATGGCCCCGTCGGCCCGTCAGGCAGGTTTTCCTCCAGGTAAACTTCGTACACGTAGGCATTGGGTTGCTCGTCCACGTCGAACACGAACGTGCACCGGCACAAGGATTGGTTCAACACCGACTCGAGCACCAAATCCGTGGCAAAGGTTGCGAGGCTGGCAGAGAGCTCAATGAAGCCCTGCCAGTGATGAAGTTCCTGGTACGGCACGGCACTTGCGTCGATGGGCAGCAAGAGCTTGGGCGTTGCCACTTCGCCAGCGACCAAGTCAACGGAAGCCTGCACGGGCAAGTAGCCCGGCGCCGAGGCTCGCATGGTCACGAGGCCCGGCTGGAGTTGGCTGAAAGTGAACCCGCCCTTGGCGTTCGTGGTCGTCGTGGCCTCCTGGGCCATCAATTGCACGGTGGCGTTAGCCACGGGCCGCAAGGCTTCGTCCACCACGACGCCCTGGATGTCCGCCAAGTCGGGTTCGACCGGTTTGAGGGCGGGTGGATCGTCGTGCGTGCTAGATGCGTCGCTGCACCCGGCCAGCAGCACGGCGGCTACCAGGAGCATCGCCATGGGGCGCACCGGATGCGAGCACCCCCGTGGGGCGCTCGACGCGTGACGATTGCGACCTCTAACTGGATTGATTTGCAATGGACCAACCTTCTGGAGCGGGCGCCAAGTGGAACAGGGTGATGAACAGTTCGAATTCCTGGTCAACATCAACCCAGACGCCCGAGGAGACCCGAACCAGGAGTTCCGAACCGGCTTCCGCAAACAGTGACCGCGGGTGCACCCGGTGGAATGGCGCCGTCGAATAGCCCTCCGACAGGAGGGTGCCGTCGGCAGATTCCAGCTCAAAGTAGAGCTCATGGTCCTCGTTGCCCAAGTTGGGCTCCCAGAAGGCTTCAACGAGGATCGACTGCACCGTGGACGGCACTTGGAAGTCAAACACGCATTCGCAGAGTTCCGTGTTGCCCATGAGCAACGTCAACGTGTAGACGCCGTACCAGTCGCTAAACCGCAGAATGCCATTGAAGTCAAAGGTCTCCTGGAAGGGCTGGGGCGTGAAGTCGATCTGTAAGAGGACTTTGGGTTTGGCGACCCTACCGGCTGCCACCTCAACGGATTGTTGCGCTTCGAAGTGTCCTTCCGCCGTGACGGTCAGGAAATAGAGTCCAGGGTCCAGATCCTCCACGACGAAGCGACCTGCCTCATCCGAAGTCACGGACTGGCTTTCACCGTCGGCGCCGCGAATGCTGACGGTGGCGCCGGCAATGGGGCGAATGGACTCGTCGACGACCACGCCGCTGATGGCGCCGCGCTTCTTGTCTTCGACTTTGACCTCTTGCGGCACCAGTTCATCCGCGTCATTTGCCGGCGCGTCGTCCCCGGCGCACCCGGCTAGTGAGGTCAGTAACACGACCAAGGCAATCCATCGATGCATGCGGCAACTTCCGATTCTTGGTAGATATGCCTTTTGGCCGACTGGGCGGCCGTTAGGACGCCGCCCACGACTGCTCAGCCGTCGGCCACTCGCATGACCGCCAAGCCCCATTTCTCCACAGCGCAGGTACTCCAACCGCACCAACCTGCCATGCCCGCTGGCGGACCTCAGGTGATTGACCTCTCTGGCCTACGCCTGACGCTTATATGCAAACGGCTGCCAAACAAGCCTGGAGCGATCCCGCCTCGGCGAGTGGCCCGTCTCTGAACGGTCAACCGCGCCTGGCCCACCAACCGGTGCCGACACGCCTGCGGGGCGGCCCCAAGAATGCACCCGAGTGGCTCGCATGAAAACCTCCGGCCAAACCCAGACACTCCATGTCGAACGCAACTTCGACTGCTCTGCGGACCAATTGTGGGCCGCGTGGACCGTTTCAGAACAGTTCGCCAAATGGATCAATCCATTCCCCGGCATCGATGCCGAGGTTCCACAATTGGACCCGCGCCTGGGCGGCCGCATTCGCTTTACCGTCGTCGACCCCGAAGGAACCCGGCACCCGGAAGAAGGGATCTTCGAAGCCCTCGACCCGCCCCGGGAGTTGGTCATCTACCAAGAAAACGAGGGCCGCGACGACCTCTTCGATGGCCACCCGCTGCGCATGATGGTACGCATCCGCCCCGCCGGCGACCACACGGCCCTGGCATTCGAGCAATCCGGCTACCCCGCCGACTTCCCCCTGGAAGAGGCACAGGAGGGCTTTGAGGCGTGCTTGGACAAGCTGGAGGCATTCCTGGACACCAAGTACCACCAGGCCAAGCGCGAGATTGTTGTCAAGCAACATGTGGGCGCTCCCCGTGAAGCGGTGTTTGCCGCCTGGCTGGACCGCGCGACCATTGGAAAATGGTGGAGCCCAACGGGATTCAAGACGCAAACAAGGGCCATGGACACGCAGCCAGGCGGCACCTGGAAGTACGTCACCGTCGACGTGGATGGGAGCAAGTACCCCAACGAGATCACCTACCGCAAGCTGCAGGAGCCACGCCGCATCGAGTACGACCACGCGGCCCGCCCCGGCGACCCCTTGGCATTCCATGTGACCATCGACCTGGAACCCCACAACAAGGCAACCCAGGTGACCATGCGGATGCTGTTCAAGAGCGAAGCGCAGCGGGATGAGATGCTCGCAGTGGGCGCCGTGGAAAGCGCACAGCAGATGCTGCACCGCCTCGACTTGGTGCTGTCACGGCGCTAACGCCGGGCCCTTGCCAAGTGCCATGGATTAAGCAGGCAGTCGTCCAGTGGCCGGCGAACCGGCTACTTCCTCGTCAGGCTGACGGCGCGACCATCGCCATGCCAGCAACCCGCCCGTGGCAAACATGGCCAGAGAATAGAATGCCGGACTCAGGGCCGCCGTGGCAGACTCCAGTTGCGTCGTCGCCAAGACGATGCCAAACGTCCCGTTCTGGAACCCGACCTCAATGACGATGCTGCGACGCCTGGCGCCATCCGTGAGGCGACCCAGCAAGTAGCCGGCACCCATGGCGGATAGGTTGAGAACGAGGGCAGCAGGTATGGTCAGGGCGGCCTTTTCCCAGAATCCGACCCGGTTCTGGAAGATGGCCGCTGCCACCAAGAGGGCAAGGAAGATGACGCCGCCGATGCGAAAGGGCTTGTCCGCCGCCTCGGCCACTCGCGGCCAACGCTTGGCAACGTAGATGCCGGTCAACACCGGAATCGTGATGACGACCAAGACAAGCGCCATGACGTCGACAAAGGACAACGCGACGGTCACAGAGTCAGCGTACAGAAACTGCGTCGCCAGCAACAGGACCACAGGCGTCCAAAGGATCGCCGCAATACTCGTGACAGCCGTCAAGACAATGGACAAAGCAGTGTCGCCGCGGCAAATGTGGGCCAACAGGTTGCTGGTGGCACCGCCCGGCAACGCACCCAGCAGCAGCAGGCCAATGGCAATGTCGCGCTCCATGCCCGTGTAATGGAACGCGGCGACCGTCGCGATGGCCAAAATGGGCAGGGCGACAAGCTGACCGAGCAATCCCAGCAGAAGGCCCTTCGGCTTGGCTCCGACCTCCTTGAACAACCGGACCGGCGTTGCCAGGCCCATGCCAAACATCATGATTGCAAGCACCAGGGG
Organism: Thermoplasmatota archaeon; assembly: GCA_041624075.1. Classification (GTDB taxonomy): domain Archaea; phylum Thermoplasmatota; class E2; order JACPAO01; family JAHFTW01; genus JBFJVP01. The sequence goes on from JBFJVP010000068.1 coordinate 7,950, forward strand.
CAGCAATACGTCCGTGACGACACTGGTCTCCAACTCGGCCATCGAGGCCGGATAGATGCGGCTCTACTTGAGCCATCAGGGTTCTCGCGCAACGCCTCGTGGCCCCAACGGGGCTCCATGCAGCACGCAGGGGCGGCCGCCTTTGGTGACTGGCAACGATACGGCTTCAGCCCGCAACGGACCAGCCGTCGGGGGCATCCTGTTCGACAAAGAGGGTCCAAAACACCTCAAAGGGCTGCTGCCAATGCACCCAGTCCTCCTCGGGATAGACGTACAACGTGTAATCCTCCGTGTCCGTGGAGCTGAAGGCATCAACGGGGACTTCGACCCGCAGCGGACTGGGCCCCTCCGCAATGAACCAGTCAAACGTTTCTCTCGTTTCAAGTAGCATTCTGAAACGCGTTGGTTCACCAACCGGCTTCTCGATGCTGTCATCCCAGACGACCTCGATGACGTGACTCCTCAAACCGGGAGTATTGTCGCGACTGAACACGCATTGGCAATCCATGTAGAACGTGTCCCCGCCGCTGCTGCAACAGAACTCCATTTCGGTGCCCTCGATGAAGCCTTGATAGGATGCAACGTCGATACGGGGTGGAATGTAGGCGGGGTCTGCGGACAAGATCAGCTTGATCTCCGTGGTCCCCCCATCCACCACGTCTGCCAACACTTGGCCAGGAAAGTAGCCAACATGGCTGGCGCGCACCAGCTCCGGGCCGGCCTCAATACCCTCCACTTGGGCCGTGCCGAGTTGACTTAGCGGCACGGTCAGGGCTTTTTCTGGGAAGGCCACGACGGCTCCCGGCAGGGGTCGCAGGCCCTCATCCAAAACCCACACGACCAGAAGCGTCGGGGATTTTCCAACGATGGCGGGCGCCTCGAGGGGCTCGGGAGCGACCGGTTCCCCTTCAGGCGAGGCGCAGCCAGCCAAGATGGCGCCCAGCCAGAGCAGCGCGTACACGAACACTCGAGGCATGACCCATTCGGATTGGTGCCACCGACTTAAAGTGGCTCGAACAGTCGTTGGCCTTTGCTCCAATCCCGTGCGCGGACCCCTGCAAACGGCTACCAGGCCGCTCGCTGAGCTGCTTTCGGCCGCCCACCGGGGCTTACGCCGCCACCCCAGATGCAAGCGACCCCGTCGGGTTGCAACCCCTCAGAGATGACGTGCCGGCTGCCAGCGCCGTCGGTTGAAGGTGCACGGACCGCCCGACGCGTTTGGCACGAACCAGCCCGACGGATTCCAAGCGGCGCAGGTGGTAGCTGACCGTGGAGCGGCCGAGCCCAGCCGCAACGCCCGCATCGGATGCCGTGATGCCGGGCGAGCGAAGGATTTCATCGAGCAGTCGCCGTGCCGACGGCGCCCTGAGCATCGGTGCCGCAGCCATGAGGCGGCGGTCCACCTTCCCGCCTACGAAGAAGCACGAATAGCCCCCGTCATCCACGCGGTTCACCAGGCCGGCCGCCTGCATCTTGCGCAAATGGTGTTCGATGGCGCCGCGGCCGCCCCCAAGCTGGCGCACCAACTCCTGGAAGTGTACGCCTGGCTGGTGCTCCACCGCTTGCAGCAGTTTTTGCCGCAGGGGGTTGCGCAGCAACTCCTCCGGCTCATGGACGCGGCTAAACAACCCCATGAAGCCCATGGTCTTGAGCGTCGGCCAAAACAGGTAAACGACTGCGAGCAGCACGGCGGCACCGCCGGCGCCGGCCGCTGCATATCCGGGCGGGAAACCCCACAGGCGCGGCTCGTAGCGAGTTGCCAGGGACTGCGTCGTCAGCGGGGTGCCACTTGGACTGGTTGAGGCTTGGTCCGGCTCGCGCCGCATGGTCAATTCGTAGAGCGTCCAATCGACGCGACTGGCGCCAATAAAAGTCACGTCCAGGCTGCTCTGGTTCCAAGTTTGGCGCGTTCCACCGAGGCCAGGCGTCAAGTGGAGGATGCCCGGCGAGGCCTCGTCGCGCGTTTCACGGTAACCGCCGGCAAAGGAAGCGAAGCCCAGTTCGCAACCAGCATCGCAGCGAAGCCTGAACTCCCAACTGTTGGGAGGATGCTCCGCGTGCCCCGGTGAAGCCATCACCTGCCAGCGGCGCCACAGGGATTCCACCGTCGGTAGTCCATCGGGAATCCAGCGTTCCACGTCCCCCCGCGACATGAACGGCCCAGATCCGATGCTCAGCCGGTCGCTCGAGTAGTCGACGCGGGTTTCGCTTTGTCCCGGAACGACCGAGAGCAGGAAATCGCTCGGCGGACCCGTCACCTGCTCCGCCATTGCCGTCAGGAACTTGCCATCGTGGTGGTACGTGAAGCCCCAGGAGTGGCGGATCTCGTCCCGATCCTGCTCGAA
>JBFJVP010000069.1:0-10240 GCA_041624075.1 Thermoplasmatota archaeon
GCGCATTGGCCGGCACACCAGGCAACACGAGGCCTTCCGGCTGCCGCGGGTGTCCATGGACACCGCGACAATCGGAGCACCTGATGAGGACCTGCGGGCCGGCGGGGCGCTTGGCTCACAGCGGCTTCTTGGCGATCTCCTCTTGGGCCAATTGGCGCGCCTCCTCACTCCAGCCCTCAGCGAACATGGGCCGCTGGATGGTGGCAGTGTACACGTCCACCACTTCGCCGCTGCGGGTGTCGGGCCATACGGGGTGGGCGGCCTGCCAGGACGAGTCGATGTCGTTGTAGTCGCCGATGAAGACCACGCCGTTCTGGTGGTGGCTCAGGGCCGGGTCCCATCCGCCGTCGCCAGCGTCACGGACGTTGAACTCGCTGCTCCAGGTCTTGCCGCCGTCCAGGGAGTAAGCGTACTTCTGCTCAAAGGTGTGGTATTCCCCGTCGCAGTGGGCGTCACTGGTGCCCGGGTCCTCGGGGCAGCCGACCATGCGAGCACCGCCCGTGTCCATCCACGACACGTCGATGACGCCGCCGGGACTCACACTGACGGCCGGGAATACCTCGTAATCAGGGCCCGCGGGCCCCCACGGTTCACTAATTCGAATGGGGTCCGTGAACGTCTCCCCCTGATCGTGGGACGCGGCGAACCAGACGCTGGCGCCCCCATCGCGCTGGTCTTGCCACACGAAGTAGATGGCGCCGCCAAAGGGACTCTCCGGGTTGCGGTCCGTCGCCATCATGGGGCTGATGGAGCGGCGGTCGCGGCCGCTCAAGCCCGGCATGTCGGCAATCTGGGCGTCCACGACGACGCGGTTCTCATCCCACGTGTCGCCGGTGTCGAAGCTGCGCTTCAGCCGGATGCCACCCGAGTACCAGGATGCGTACACTTCGCTGCCGGTGCCCACTTCCAGGAAACTGCCCTGGCCGGCTTCCAGGAATTGGACGGCAATGATCTCCTTGCACAGGTAGGTCTGGCCGCCGTCGGTGGAGCGGCAGTACTGGTTGCCGGGCACGAAGAACGCCAGCCACATGACGTGAATGGTGCCGTCGGCGCTGGCGGCGATCCAGCCCTTGTCGTGGAAGTTGACGGGGAAGGTTCCTTCCAGGACGGGTGTGAACGTGTGGAACGAGTCGCCCCCGTCGTCGGACACGGCGATGATCTGGGTGGCGCGGTTGAACGCCCAATCGTTAAGGGCGCCCGGCCACGCCTCGCACGCCGGGTTGCCGGTCAGGTCCTGGCAGGTTTGTCCTTCTTCCTCGCCGGCCTTGGAGCCGGACACGCGGTCCGCCTGGTACGCCATCAGCAGGTAGTACAGGTTGCCGTTGACATCGAAGTACGCCACCGGGTCGGTGGTGCACCAGAACTGGCTGGCGTAGTTGGGCGTGAAGCCCTCGCCACCGCTGGTCTCCAGGCGCCACGGCGACCCATCAAACGAGCGGTCCTGGTACTCGGAGCGGCCACCGTCGTGGGTCACGTAGACACCATCCCACACGCATTCGCCCGCATCGGCCGGGTAGTAATCCTTCGCGCCGCCCACCACGTTGCGGGGATCCGTCGGGTTGACGGCGATGGTGACCTCGTTGCCCTGACGACCCTCATCAGGCGTCATCTCGAAGTTGCACCTCATCCCATCTGGCGCACTAACGTGGAGGGAGGCCTGGGCTGCGTCGAGCAAGGGATGGCACAGCAGGCTCGGCAGTGGGAAGCCGCGTGCATCCACCGGAGCAGTTGGCTCCGGGTCGTCGGTTCCAAAACAGCCGGCGAGGCCGGCCAAAACGATGATGGCGGTCGGCAAGGTAGCTCGAAGCACGCTCCGCCAGCCGGCCCCGGCCTTGATAGCCGTTGCGAGCATCCCCCTGCGAGCCCACAACCGTGAAATGTGGCTGCGGGCACCAGGCATTGATGCGTTTCGCGGCAGTTCTCGTGGTTGTCCTGGTTTCTGGTTGCCTGACGAACAGCGATGGCCCGGAACACGATGCGGCGAAGCCGGATTTGGAGCCTGTGTGGGACACCAGTGGCCCCTACAGTCGCGTCTTGGAGGACGGGCCGTTCAATGTGATGGAGATGACACGGGAAACCATCACGGCCCACGACGGCACGGACCTGGCGGCGGCGCTCTGGCGCCCGGACACGGACGAACCGGTTCCTGTCATCCTGGTCATCAGTCCATACTGGGGGAGCGGGTTGTACTTTGAGAACGCCTGGACGCGCGAGTTCTTCCTTCCCAACTTCGTGGAGCATGGCTACGCCTATGCCAAGGTGGCCGTTCGGGGCACGAGCTTCAGTGGCGGCTGCATGCAATCGATGGGCCCCGACGAGCAGGCGGACATGAATGACATCGTGGAGTGGTTCGGCACGCAGCAGTGGAGTAGCGGCAGCGTGGGCATCATCGGCTTGAGTTACGTAGGCACCACGCCCTGGGCGGCGGCCCAGTGGGGCAACCCCCACCTCAAGACCATCGTGCCCATGAGCGGTGTTACCGACTGGTTCGAGCTGGGTTTCCGAAACGGCACCGCAGAACCACGAACACCCATCCACATGGCCCTGTACTGGAGCGAATACGGCGTTGCCAACCAAGCCGACGAGACGCTGCTGGGGGACGACCCCATGCATCTCTTGGATAACGTCTGCACCGAGCCCGTTATGGGAGTGGCGGCCTCTGAGTACGCAGTCGTCACCGGGGGTCGTGAACCAGCACCGTTTGACGAGTACTGGGCCGTTCGCAACTACCAAGAACGCGTTGCAGCCAACTACAACGGGAGCATTTTCCTCATCCACGGCTTGCAGGACTGGAACGTCAACATCGACATGGCAGTGCCGTTTGTAACGGATTTGCAGGCGGCCGGCTTCAAGGTGAAGTGGCTCTTGGGCCAATGGGATCACACCGCGCCCGACCGCACCAGGTACGATGCGGACATGCGTTGGGACTTCGCGCAGACCCTTCTGGACTGGTTCGACTCGGAACTGAAGGGTGCAAAGCGGGACACGGGCCCCACCGTCGATGTGGAGGATACCCATGGCGCTTGGCGCACGGAGCAAACGTGGCCTCCAGCTGACGCCGCCTACGCGGCGTTGGCGCTTGGCGACGGGGTTCTGGCGCACAACGAAACCGACGGCGGCCCCGCCACGGGCAGCAGCATTGCCGTGAACCCTACGGGGCTCGTCGATCCCGGCGAATGCCGCACCCTGGGATTGCCGTTGCCTGAACATGTTCCCGGCACCCAGTGGCGCTTCACGTTGCCCGCCCAGGACGAGGATCTGCGCTTTGCGGGGCCGGTTCGGTTCCACGCCGTGGTGACACCCCTTGACCCCGCAGGCGGTCAACTCTACGCCGAACTGATCGAGTGGCGGGGCGACGAGCCTTACCGAGTGGCTCACGGCGCCATGAACTTGCGCTACCACGCCGGCGGCCACGAGGCCCAAACCGTCATTCCTGGGCAGCCCATTACGGCCAAGCTGGAGATGTTCGCCCAAGACGTCGTCATCAAGGCCGGCAACCGGTTGATGCTACGGGTTGTGCCCGAAGCACCCCTGGAGTCTTGCAGCGGTTTCGAGAACAACAACGGCGCCCTCCTGCAACGCCCGTTCCTGCCCGGCCCCAGTGCCTTCCCGTTGGAGCTCCACTGGGGAGAGGATGCCAGCCGGTTGTTGTTGCCCCTAATCGATCGCGATGCCGCGGCGTTGGGCGACGGCCGCTACCCTGGACAGCCACGCGCGGGCGCATCCACTTCCTAGTCGCTTGTGCCAGCCAGATCAACGGGCGCCCAGCGGCTGTAAAGCGGCCGCCCACAGGGCGTGAAGCGGGCGCCCACGGTAGGGCCAGAGATGCGCCGAAAAGAGTAGGAAAGAGAGGGATCAGGCTGCCAGGAATCTAGCAGACGAAGAAGTAGTAGTCGTACCGCGGCGGCGGTCCACCCGGCGGAATCGTGTCCGGCAGGTAGTCCTCGTCGTTGTCGAACCACTCGGCGTGGGCGTGGGTGTCGCACCCAAACAGACGGACATCGGCCGAGAAACCCGAGCGGAGCCGGTCTTCGTCGTTGTAGAAGCCGGCCTCGACGGGTCCAGCGGATGCCGAGCTGGCCATCAGGATGGCGCAAGCAGTGGCCAAAAGCGCAAAACGCATAATGGGCGACTTGGGCGGCCGGTGACAATCGTTGCGGCCCTGCATCCTGGCGGCTTCTGCCTAATGGACGCGCTTCATGTGGTCGTCCATGTGATTGGCGCGCAGGGAAGCGCTGCACTTGGGGCACTGCACAAACGGCGCCGGCGTGTCCGATTCCTCCTCGTGGTGCTCCATGTTGCGCCGCTTGCGCCGCTTTGCATCCCGTTCCGCCTGGCTCTGGGGCTTGCGTTTGAAGCCGAGGCGCTCCAGCAGGGAGGGGCGCTCCTCCGGGGCCGCTAGGCCCACGAGGGCAAGTGCGTGCAAGGCGGGACGCGTTGGGGTGCCGGGCGACTTCATGCGGTGACACAATGGCGAGGCCCTTCATCTCCCTATGGGATTGGATCGGAGGGACGCCCTGATGCGTCGAATCGGTCAAGGCGCGGTGTTTGGGCCGCCGCCAGTGCCGTGCGCGCCGTGGCCCAGGTGGCGCGGCAACCCTCCGGCAGATCCCCAAACTGTTGGATCCAGGCGGCCAGGAAGGCCTTGGTCTTGGGGTCGCTGGGATACCCACTGCCCAGTTCGCGCCCGATACGGCGTTCCAGCCGCCGGGCGAGTTCTGCGACCGCTTGGTCCCGGGCCACCTTGGCGACGATGCTGGCTGCGGCAACGCTGGCGTGCCTCGCGTCGGCGCGGTGCTCGCTAACCACCTGGGTCCCAGCGGGCAGGCCCTCCAGTAGCCGGCGGCCAAACCGGTCCGCGTCCACGTCGGCGGCGTCCACCACGACTCTCTGGGACCCCAGTTTGCGCGCCACCTCGAGAAATCCCGCCACTTCGATCTGGTTGAGGCTCACGCCGGCACGCCGCTGGGCATCCAGTTCTGGGGCGTCAACGACATGGATGGCGATGTGCACCCCTGGCTCGCGCTCCAAGGCCCGACGGATCGCCTCACGCTTACCGGGGTGCAGGAGCTTGGAGTCGCGGCAGCCCAGATCTGACAGGCGCGCCGGGTCACCTACTACTCCGGCAATGACCAGCGGTCCCATCACGGGGCCACGGCCCGCCTCATCGATTCCGGCCTCCACACGTCGCCCACTCGGGAGTCCATGAAAAGGTCGCCGCGAGGTTGCACGATGCACTGCTCAACGGATCTGTCCCGAAACCGGACGGTTGCGGGTCTGGGCAGCTTGCCGCAAAAAATACGGACCCACTTGGTTTCGAAATTCGAACATTTAACCATAAGGTCTAAGAAGGGGTAGCAACACATCCTGTGTTAGGCGCCCGTGATTGCACGGGGCCCAGGCGCCCTAGATGGCGCCGACCAACCAGCAACCACCAACCACCAACCAACCGCCTGCCCCCGTCCCACAACCAAGACGGGGGCAGGCAACCCTTTGGTTTCACGTTCAAGCCTCCGTTTTGGCCGACCCGGACTGTCTCACCGGGTCGGCCCCCTTTTCATCGCTGGTCTGGCCCGAAACAGATTCGACTGAACACCGATGGGAAATCTCCCAACGATGAACACCATTTTATCTCCTTCGGCAGCCAATGCCCACCCATGGACAAGACAGTCACATTCATGGTGACGCTCACGCTCCTGCTGGGGGGTGCGTTCGTTGCCTTCCCTGAATCAGCCAGTGCCCAGACCGCCGGGTCACTCAAGGGTCGCATCTGCTCGGCGGATTGGGGCGACGAACCTCGCCCCCTGACCGATGGTGGCGCGCCCGCCCGGGGTTGCTATGGCTCCGGTCTCCCCGGCGCCACGGTGCGCCTGCAACGGGCCGCATCCAATGGCGCTGCATTCGATGGCTCCCAGACCACGGACGAAAGCGGGTCCTTCAGCTTCCCCGAGCTTGCCCAAGGCAACTACACCGTCACAGTCACCCGCGCCGGCTTCGAGAGCCACTCCGGCAAGGTGACCGTCTCGGGCGGCACTGGCTACGAGGCCAGCCTCCGGGGCCAGGAGTTGCAGATCACGGGCCGCGTCGCCGACGCCTCGGGCGCTGCGGTGCCCCGGGCCACCGTTTACCTGAGTGGCGCCAGCTACCAAGAACTGCGGCCCGGCACCGACGGCTCCTTCTCGGCCACCCTGCGCGCCGGCTTCTACCACATCAGCGCCAACGCGCCGGGTTTCCAGCAGATGTCAACGCGCATGCTCCTGGACGGGGCGACCAGTCTTGAGCTGAGCCTGGAACGCGTGCCGCCACAAACCAGCAGCCTCACCGGCGTGGTGACCGACCAGCAGGGTCGCCCGGTTCCCGATGCCCGCATCACCGTTTCCCAGCATGGTTACTGCTGCTACGCCGAAGACATGGATGCACCCGAGCCCCGGCCCGCCGTGGCTCCCAGCTCACCGGCGCCCGCCAGCAGCGGGGGTAGCGGTGGCAGCGCCGGCAGCGCGGACATGGCGACCAGCATCGCCTACCCCGAACCCTACCCCTACTACGGGGAAAACTGGACCACGACCGACGCCAACGGCCGCTACTCGATCAACGTCTTCGCTGGCGGCTTGAGCCTGCGCGCCGAAAAGGACGGCTACCTGAGCTCTTGGCTGGAAGTGCGCGTTGCCGAAAACGAACGCAAGACACAGGACCTGAAGCTCGAGAAGCTGCCAGACAAGACCGCTCGCGTGGTCGGCCGGGTCACCGACGCAGCCGGCAACGGCTTGCAATACGTGTCCATCAGCATCGAGTCACCCCTGTGGGGCTTGCACGAGTGCAGCGGCGAATGGGAAGGCTGCAAGATCACCCTGAGGCCTGACGGCTCCTTCGAGGCAACCGTCACACCCGGATACTCGATCATTCGCGTCTACCACGAACACTGGCGAAGCTGCGTGGAGACCCAGGACGCCAACGGCAACTACCGCCGCGACTGCGGCCCCGAGTACTTCTCCTGGACCAGCACGCAGAGCCTCACGGCCAACGGCACCACCCGGATCGACGCCAAGCTCGCACAGCGGCCTGGCCCCGACGCCACCATGAGCGGCTACCTGGTGGACACCACCACGAACAAGGCCATCAGTGGCGCGCGCATCACCTTCAGCCACCAACTGGGCCACGGCTACGGCTGGGCGACCACCGACCGCGACGGCAGCTACAAGGTGCGCGTCCACAGCGGCGTCCACTACGTCTCCGTGTACGCCGACGGCTACTTGCCATGGGAAGGAACCATGGAGGTTCGCTCGGGCGCCCAGAAGTCCTTCGACGTGCTGCTGACCCCCGGCGAACCCCGCTACGGCGGCTGCTGCTACGGCATTGCCTACGCAGATGGTGCCGAACGCGCGGGTGCCGACGGTGTTGCAGGGGCCCCAGCGCCTCCTAGCGCCCCATCGGCGGCGGGCGGCTTGGGTGACCAAGACGCTGGGCGCTCGTCCAGCAACGCAGCGGCCTTCGAGGACTTGGGCGGCGGGCTTGGTCCCTACGACCCCAACGCTCGCAGCCAACTGGAGGAGGAAGGCGAAGGCGCACCCGGTCTGGGCCTAATGGCTGCCCTGGCTGCCGTTGGCGCTGCCCTCGTCCTGCGCCGCCGCAGGTAACTCCCACTAGCCTGGATCCCCTCTTCCCCCTTCCCCAGAAGGACCCACGGCGCCGGCGCGGCGACGCCCGTCAAGACTGGTTCAGTTGCCGTGCAACCCGGGCCAGTTCCCCCAGCCCCTTGGACGTGCGTGTGCCGAACCATGTGAGCGCCTCGCCGTCAATGATGCGCACCCGCTCCGGGGCGCCGCATGGTCCCAAGGCGGTGGCGTCAATGCGCTCCCGTTGCTTGTGAAACGGAAACGGCTCCGTCGGCAGGAGCGTCCACTGGGCCCCCGACTGGACAACGGCTTCCGCCTCCACCTGGAAGTACTTGGGCCCCTCGTGATCCCCGAACACGTTGGCCAAACCCACGGCCGCCAGCATGGCATGGGGGTATGCGGTGCGGTCAAAGGTCATCCACGGGTCGTACCAGATGGGGCAGAAGACTGGCACCTCGCCTCCGGCGGACTGGCATTCCAGCAGCGCCTGCCGGATGGTGTCAGCTTCGCGGCGTCCCTGCTCAGCCAGGCCAATGCGGGCCCCCAGTTGCTCCAGGAAGTCTGCTGCATCCTCGACGGTGTCGATCTCTGAGTGGAGCACTTCGACTCCCTGCTCCCGCAGCGATTCAACCAGCGCCAGCGGGTTCTCGTCCTTGTCCACCACGACCAGGTCCGGCTCCAGGGCTAGGATGCGTTCCAGCTTGGCATCCTTGGTGCCTCCAACGGTTGGGATAGCGTCCACCCACGGCGCCGGCGCGATGCAAAAACGGGTGCGACCCACCACGCGATCACCGGCACCCAAGTCATGCAGGCTCTCGGTGTGGCTGGGAACCAGGGAAACGATTCGCTGCGGCGTGTCCACGGCCACCCACCTCCAAAGGGGGCCTTGAAAATGTTGGCATGGATGGCCGCGCGTGCGTCGCCTCGTTGTCCTGCGCCACGCAACCAGCCCATGGAGCCCTGGCGTCGCCGACCGCGACCGACCGCTTGACCAAGCAGGCCACGACCAGGCCCAAGCCATGGGTTCCTGGCTGCATTCCCAGGGCCTAGTACCGGACTACACTGTTGCATCGCCGGCTCTTCGTGCCCGCCAAACCGCCCTGGCCGCCGGGGCCGCATGGGATCTCGACGCCAGTGCCGTCCAGTGGAGAGAAGGGGTCTACAACGCAGATCTTGCTACACTGCTGGGCGTCCTCGCCGACGCCCACCCCACAGCGGCCACGACGCTGTTGGTCGGCCACAACCCCGGCCTCTCGGACCTCGTGAACCACCTCGATCGCCCCGAGTACGCCCATGGCCGGATCTCGCTCCAGCCCGGCGCCGCGGCCATCCTTGAACTGCCCAACGCATGGAGCAACATGGCCCCGGGCTGCGGCCGACTGGTGCGCGTCCAGCAACCAGCCACCACGCCGTAGCCCGGCAGCCATGGGCTCACTCCGAAGGCTTTGAACCCCGGCCCGGCCCTCGGCGCGCGTCCATGGCCAACCAGTCGGTTCTGCTCCATATCGGGTACCACAAGACCGCGACGACGTGGTTCCAGGACACGCTGTTTGCCCAGCACCCCGGGTTTGCCACGCCACTGGAATACAAGCAGATCGCGCGCACATTCGTGTGGCCACACCCACTCCACTTCGACGCCAAGGCTGCACGCAAGAAGTGCCTGGGAGAACTCAAGAAGGCCTGGAAGAGCGACGGCGTGCCGGTTCTCTCCGCCGAACGCCTCTCAGGCAACCCCACGTCGGGGGGCTTTGACTCCAAAGACATCGCGGACCGATTGCGAGCCACATTTCCCGAGGCACGCGTCTGGATCCAGATCCGCGAGCAAGCCGCCATGGTGGGCAGCTACTACAAGCAATACGTGCAAGAGGGCGGCACCGCCAGCTTGCACCGCATGCTCGCCGGCGACGACGTGCTCAAGCGAAACCCACAGTTCCGCATGGAGCACTTCGACTACGGGCCCCTGATCAGGCACTACCAGGACCTCTTCGGGCCGGACCGCGTGCTGGTGACCCTTTACGAGGAGTTCCGCGCCAACCCGGCCGCAATCATCGGGCGCGTCTGCGACTTCGCCGGAGCCCCCCGACCCCAAGGTGACTTGCCCACCGCAAAGCGGCGCAACGTGAGCTTTTCGGACCGCTCCACGCGGATCCTGCGAGCAACCAACGGATTGTTCGCACATCCCTACGTCGACCAGCGCCCCGCAGTCCGACTCCCAGGCCGCCGCGTCCCGCGGATGCTCCTACGTGCGCTGGACAGGGCTTGGGGCAAGAAAGCCGGTGGAAACCGGATCCAATTGCAGGCGCGGCAACTGGTGGGCACCCATTACGCCGCATCCAACGTGGCACTCGAAAAACAGTTGGGGATCGAGTTGGAGAAGTGGGGCTACCCCGTTGCGTAGCCCTCCCAGGACCTGGGACCTGTGGGTTTACTCGAACGCCGTGTAGCCGTCAGGAACCGGACCATCATAGAACACGGTCACCCGGAAGTCCGCTTGGACGTTGGCGTGGGCGCTGCCGGGGCTGGCAGCCAGCACTGCGTACCACGTGTCGCGATGGGGCTCATCCATGACCAGCCGTGCGCTCAGGTCGCCGCTCGTGGAGCCGGATTGCTCGGAGTCCTCGTCGTAC
>JBFJVP010000070.1:0-10178 GCA_041624075.1 Thermoplasmatota archaeon
CCGCCAACAGGAGGAATATGAAACCGGCGACGACGTGTCCCCTCACGATGCTCGAATGCTCAGCAGCACCTTACCTTTTTGCCGCCCAGGCGGTCTTCGAGTACCGAGGCGCGGGGCTTCTGCTACTTTGCCTTGCTCCCGATTGCATGGTCTGGCACGCTAACTTGTCCTTGACCAGTTTTCCCTTGTTCCGCCGTTTCCTTTGTTCTGCCTTAAAACATCTACGGCGTGGTTTCGCTGGCCTCCCCAGTTGGAGTGAATTGGTGATCGCCAGTCGGGTGTGTTGTTCAACCCCTTTGGGCCCGGTGTGCTGCTGCGGTAGTTCCGGGGGAACACGCTGCGGTCGTGTTCATCGAAGTGAATGGGCGGGACTTGGTGCCGGTTCGGCAGCGTGCACTGGTTCGGCCGCGATGGTCGTTCCCGTCGGGGCCTGCACGGGGGTTTTGCCCGCGACCCCATGGGGACGAGCGCGTGTTCAAGCGGCTGCTACGTCCTTCGAGGGCGTCGGGGCCGCTACAGCTGCCCTTCGACCCCGAGCAGGTGCAGCAGCAGCGCTGCCTGGACCCAGAGCCGGTTTTCGGCTTCGTCCCAGATGACGCTGCGCGGGCCGTAGGCGACTTCTTCGGTTGCTTCGTGGCCCCAGTGGCCGGGTAGGCAGTGGACGAAGAGTGCGTTGGGGGCTGCTTTGGCCATCAGCTCTTCGGTGACGGTGAAGCCTTTGAAGGCGGCGAGGCGGGCGGTTTCGTCTGCTTCGTCGCCCATGCTGATCCAGGTGTCGGTGGCCACGGCGTCCGCGCTGCGGACTGCCTTGTGGGGGTCGGTGGTGATGAGTACGCGGGTGCCGTTGGCTTTGGCGATGGCTTTGGCTTGGGCGATGATGGTTTTGTTGGGGGCGTAGGCGGCGGGTGTTGCGACGTGGATGTGCATGCCGACCATGGCTGCTCCTAGCAGGTAGGAGTGGCACATGTTGTTGCCGTCGCCCACGTAGGCGAGGGTTCGGCCGGCCAGGCGGCCCCATTTTTCTTGGAGGGTGAGCAGGTCAGCGAGGATCTGGCAGGGGTGTTCCAGGTCGGTGAGGCTGTTGACGACGGGGACGGTTGCGTGGCGGGCGAGTTCTTGGGCGCTGGCGTGGTCCTTGGCGCGGTACACGAGTACGTCGGCGTAGCGGGAGAGCACTTTGGCGGTGTCGTGGAGGCTTTCGCCGCGGGCCAGTTGGCTGGTGCCGGCGTCGAGGGTGCTGACGATGCCGCCGAGTTTCTGGATGCCGACTTCGAAGCTGATGCGGGTGCGGGTGCTGTTCTTTTCGAAGAGCAGCAGGACGGTTTTGCCGGCGAGGAGTTGGGGCAGGGGTTCGGGGTAGACCTTGAGGGTTGCTGCGGTGTCCAGGATGTCCAGGATGTGGTCTTGCAGATCCTGCATGCCTAGCACGTGCCATGGCGTCGCTGCGCTCTGGGCGGTCGCGGCGGGCGTGCCGGTTGGTGCGTCGTGGGCCAGGCGGGACACTTGTTTCATGCTGGGACCTCGGGGCAAATCAGGGCGTTGGTGGGGGTGGTGAGCAGCGAGGAGGGCAACTGGGTTTCCTGTTCGGCGGCGGCGAGGTTTTCGGCGAGGCCCACGGCGGCCGCGGCGAGTTCGCTGAGTGCTTGCTGGACTTGCTGGGGCCCGGGGGCGCCGCGGGTGGTTCGCCGGCTGGCGTCGGGTTGGATTCCTTGCACGGCGCCTAGCAGGTGTGCTGGAACGTGGATGGCGAGGGCGTCGTCAAGCTCGGCACCGGCTTCGTGGGCGGCCCAGGCGGCGGCAATGACGCCGTACGCGATGCGAAACGGCATGCCTTGGGCCACGAGCGCTTCGGCGAGGTCGGTGGCGATGAGGCCGGCGTCGGGCAGCGTCTTGCCGGCGCCAAACGTGCCGCCGGAGACGACCCGCGCCAGGATGTCGAGGGAATTGATGGCGTCACCGAGGGCAGCGTCCATGACGGGCTTGGTAAGCTGGTATTCGCGCAGGTATCCGAGGGCGTTGCCGCCCGTGATGGCCAGGATCTGGTTCAAGTGGCCCGTGATGGCTTGGCCCTTGCCGCGCACCAGTTCGAGGGCATCGGGGTTGCGCTTGTGGGGCATGAGGCTGCTGCCGGTGGTGAAACCCGGCGGGTGCTCGAATGCGCCGTCTGCGAACAAGCCGACCAGTTCCTGGGCCAGGCTGGCAGCGGCTTGACCGGCTTGGACGGCGGGCCACAGGGTCTTGGTGACCGTGTCGCGGCTGCCGGCGGCCAAGAGGGCGCTGCGCACGGGGCGCAGGCCCAACAGGTTGGCCGTGTAGGCCGGGTCAAGGGGCAGGGTGCTGCCGGCAACGGCGCCGCTGCCAAGCGGGCTTTCGCCGACGGCGTCGAAGGTTTGCAGCGCCAGCTTGGCCACGTCCTGCATGCGCGCGGCGTGGGCGGCCAGCAGGAAGCCGATGGTGGCTGGCTGGGCGGGTCGTCCATGGGTGCGGGCGGTCCAGGGCGTGGTGGTGTGCTGGGCGGCTTGGACTGCCAGGGCCTGGGCCAGGGCGTGGGCTTGCCGTGCTAGCGCCAGGAGGCCCTCCCGGGAGCGCAGGACGAGGCACGTGGCGACCTGGTCGTTGCGGCTGCGGCCGGTGTGCAGGCGCTTGGCTGGCTCTCCAAGGGCGTCCGTGAGGGCTGATTCCAGGTTCATGTGGCCGTCTTCGAGGGCGGGGTCCAGGGTGAAGGATCCTGCCTGGACTTGCTTGGCGATGGCTTGGAGGCCTTCCACCAGTGCCGTTGCGTCCGCCGCTTCCAGCAGGCCCGCTTGGTGCAGGCCCATGACGTGCGCGATGCTTCCCGCTAGGTCGTGCAGCAGGTAGGGGGCGTCGTCGTCGACGCATTGGCTGTACGCCTCAAAGGCTGGGTCGAGTCCGCTGGTGGTGCGTGCTTGCCACACTGGCTTCACAGCTTCACCTGCACGGCGGTGGCAATGGGAACCGGGGGTCCGCGCACGCGGGCAACGGTCTCCAGGGGCAGGTTGTGAAGCTTGAGGAAGCCCTCGGCGTCCTGGTGGCAGAACGCGTCGCCGTCGTCGTAGGTGGCCAGGCCCTCATCGTACAGGCTGTTGGGCGCCTGGCGGGACAGGACGGTCAGGTTGCCCTTGTACGCTTGGAGCTTGACGGTTCCCGTGACGGGTTGCTGGATCTGGTCAACGAAGGCGTGCAGCGCGGCGCGTAGGGGGCTGAACCATTGGCCGTCGTACACCATCTTGGCGTACTGTGCTTCGACCTGGGGCTTCCACAGCAGTTCGTCGCGCGTCAGCGTCAACGCTTCCAGGGCGGCCTTGGCCTTGAGGATGCCAACGGCGGCGGGGGCCTCGTAGACTTCCCTGCTCTTGATGCCCACCAGGCGGTCCTCAACGTGGTCGATGCGGCCAACGCCGTGTGCGCCCAGGAATTCGTTGAGCTTGGCGGCCATGACGCCGAGGGGCACGGGGTGGCCGTCCAGGGTCACGGGGATGCCGCTTTCGAAGCCAATGGACACGATGCCGGGCTCGTCAGGGGCGTCGAAGGGGCTGGCGGTCCAGCCGTAGGCGGCTTCGGGGACCGCTTGGGCGGGGTCTTCCAGAACGTCGCCCTCGGCGCTGCGGCCCCACAGGTTCTCGTCGATGCTGAAGGTGCCCTTCTTGATGGGCGGCAGTTCGAGGCCGTGCTCGTGGGCGTACGCGATGGCCTGGGGGCGGGTCATGGGGTGGCTGCGCTGGGGAGCCAGGATGGTCAGGTCGGGGGCCAGGGCGCGCACGCCGGCGTCGATGCGGGCTTGGTCGTTGCCCTTGCCGGTGCAGCCGTGGGCGACGGCGTCGGCGCCGACAGCGCGGGCGGCTTCAACGAGCTTGAGGGCGATGAGGGGCCGGGCGAGGGCGGTGGCCAGGGGGTATTGGCCTTGGTACAGCAGGTTGGCCTGAACGGCGGCCTTGAGGTATTCGCCTGCAAACGCGTCGGCTGCGGGAAGCACCATGAAGCCTTCGGCGCCGTTGGCCAAGGCACGGGACTTGGCGGCCTCGATGCTGGCTGCATCCTGGCCGAGGTCCACCAATGCGGCGGTCACCTTGGCGTTGTGGTGGTGCTTGAGCCAGTGGACCATGACGGAGGTGTCGAGGCCACCCGAGTACGCGAGAACGATGTGCTGAACCATGTCAACCGAATACGGTCGGGTACAGGGGATAAGATGCGCGCCCGTGCCAGGTCGCCTCCGGACAGAAACGTCCTAAACGGGACAAAAGCTGGTGGTGGCATGGCGCAGAGGGAGGCCAAAACGTCCGTTGCCAAGACCGTGCGGGACTACATCGACCGCCACCCCGTGGTCCGCGATGCGCTGGCCATGGACCTGATCAACCTGAGCGCCCTGAGTCGCCGCATCATGGACGAAACCGGCCTCACCCAGGAAGAAGCAGTTCTGGTTGCATGCCGACGCCACCAATCCCGCAAGCAGACCGGCGACTACGAGGCCGGCATCCGCCGCGTGCTGACCCGAAGCCAATTGGAGGTCCGAAACCGCGTGGCCGTCCTGACACTCCGCAGCAGCTGGAAGCTGTTTGCGCGCCTGGAGAAGATGATCAACAAACTGCACGGGCGCAACCACCCCACCCACCTGCTGCACGGCTCCGAAGCCATCACCGTCATCACCGACGAGTCGATCCTGGGGGAGATCGAGGCGCTCTTGGAGGACGACGATGTGATTCGCCGCCGCACCGGCCTGGTGCAACTCAACCTCCGCAGCCCAGACGTGGTCGAGGACGTGCCCGGCATCCTGGCCTTCGTCGCCAGCAGCCTCGCCCGCCAAGGCATCAACTTCATCGACGTCATCTCCTGCCACAAGGACAACATGTTCCTCGTTGAGGAAAAGGACCTCATCGCCGCCTTCCAGGTTCTCAACCCGCTGCTGCGCTAGGGACCCACCGTTCGAAGACCTCTTGACGGCCCCACGGGCTGGCCGACACCGTGGCCGCCCACACGCCGCCCGGACCCGTTCGCTTCGGCGTGCTGTGCCATGGAACCAACCTGGCCCGCTGGCAAGTCCAGATCCTCGAACACCTCGTGGCCGTGCCGCGGGTACAACTGGCCGCCGTCATCGTGGGAGAGCCCCAGCCCACCTCCAAGCTGGACCTGCTCAAGGCGCCCCGCCGCAAGCGCCTGCTGTTCGACGTTCACCGCCAGTTCCAGGCGCGCCCACGCCAGACCCAGAGTGTGGATGCCTCGGCGCTCCTGGCCAACGCAACCCACCGGAGCGTCGAAGTGGAACGCCGTGGCCGCTGGAGCGAATACCTCTTGGAACCAGACCTCGAGTGGATCCGCGACCAGAACCTGGACTTCCTGTTGCGCTTCGGCTTCGGCATCCTGCGCGGCGACGTACTGGACGCGGCGCGCTACGGCATCTGGAGCTACCACCACGACGACGAGCGCCGCTACCGGGGCGGACCGCCGTGCTTCTGGGAAGTTGCACGTGGCGATCCAGCCTCGGGCGTCATCCTGCAACGCCTCACAGAGCGCCTCGATGGCGGCATCGTGCTGCGCCGCGGCCGCTTCCCCACCGAGCGCAGCCTGGGCGCCAACATGGATCGCGTGTACGGCTCCAGCGTCCGCTGGCCAGCCGCGTTGGCCCATGCACTGGCCTCGGGCGAGCCGTGGGTGCTGGAGCTGCTGGAGGGAGGCCCCAGCCCCACCGACGCCCCCATCTACCACGCGCCGGGCAACCTGAGAATGGCGGGATACCTGGCACGGCAGGCGGGTCGAGCCATCCACTGGCCCCTGTGGCAGGCCACCCAGCACCCCCAATGGAGCATCGGCCTGGTGGACGCCCCGGCCGAGGCGCTGCTGGAGCGGGAAACCGTTGGTGAAGTCAAGCCCTTGCTGGACGTTGGCCGCCATGGCTTCTACGCCGACCCCTTCGCAGTGGAGGAAGACGGCGTGCTGCATGTGCTGTACGAAAACCTGGATCACCGCATCAACCAAGCCACCATCTCGGCGGCGACGGTGGAGGGCGATTCGACCCAAGTGGTGGAACGGGATGTGTTTCCCGTCGGAGCCCATCAATCCTACCCGTACCTGTTCCAGGACGGAGGCGAGACTTACTGCGTTCCGGAAACCGCGTCCCTGCGCCGCGTGCCCCTCTACCGGGCCATCGAGTTGCCCCACCGATGGGAATTCGTGACCGATCTGCTGCCCGGCCGCGCCATCTACGACGCGACGCTGTTTCGCCATGGCAGTCGCTGGTGGATGGCTGGCGCCGACGCCGACCTGGACGGTCACGCGGACAGCCAACTGTGCCTCTGGTACGCAGACAGCCTGGAAGGCGAATGGACACCCCATCCCCGCAACCCGGTCGCCATCGACTGCATCGGTGCCCGGCCGGCGGGCCCTCCCTTCATGGCGGGCGACCGCCTCGTGCGACCGGCCCAGGATTGCTCCGACGGCTACGGCCGCCGCGTGGTCTTCCAGGAAATCCAGGACCTCTCCCCGGCCTCGTTCCGGGAGACGCCGCTGGGCACCCTCGGCCCCGAACCCGGCAGTCGGTTCCCGCACAGCCTGCACACCGTGTGCCCCGTTGGGGACCGGACGCTCGTGGATGTCAAGCGCCACGCCTTCGTGCCCAGGGCCTTTGGCCGCATCGTGCGATCCCGGCTGCCTGGCGCGCGGGGCTAGGCCACCGCGTGAACCAGGCTCTGGCTGACGGGGTGCACGTGGTCCACTAGGGTGCTTGCCAGTGCCGGTGCCGTCGCCAACAGGAGATCTTCCGGGATGGTGAGCGGCGGCGCCAGGCGGACAACACTTGGTCCCGCGATGCCAGCCAAAATGCCCGCCTGCTGAAGGTTGGCCACTGCCGCTGACGCTTCCGGCCGAGTCAGGGGCAAACCCATCAGCAAGCCAAGCCCCCGCCAGGCCACATCCAGGCGATCCAGTTCATCGCCCAATGCGCGTCCCAGGTGGCCAGCGCGGGCGACGAGCGATTCTTCCTGAACCACGTCCAGCACGGCATTGGCGGCGGCAGCGGAGACCGGGTTGCCACCAAACGTGGAGCCGTGGCTTCCTGGCCCCAACAGGCTTGCGTGCTGGGGCGCGATCAGGCAGGCGCCAATGGGCAGGCCGCCACCCAGACCCTTGGCGAGGGTAATCACGTCCGGCCGCAAGCCCAGGGCTTGGTACCCGAAGAAGTGGCCGGTGCGCCCGATGCCGGTTTGCACCTCGTCGAGCACCAGGAGTGCGTCATGGTTGCGGCACAACCGCTGCGCCGTGGTGGCAAAGCCGATGTCCAGGGGCACAACGCCCCCCTCGCCCAACACGGGCTCAAGGATCATGCCTGCCACGTCACGGGTGGCGAAAACCTGCTCCAGTTCGGCCGGGTCGTGGGGGTTGACGTGCACGATCTGGTTGGGCAGTGGCCAGAAGCCTTCCTGGATGGCGGGTTTGCCCGTCAAGGCCAGCGCGCCAGTGGTGCGCCCGTGGAAGGCACCCTTGAGGGCCACGACCACGGCGCCGGGCTGGCCCTTGTGGTGGGCGTGGCGGCGCAGCAGCTTGAGGGCGGCCTCGTTGGCTTCCGTGCCACTGTTGCTGAAGAACACCTTGTGGCCGCCAGCGAGGTCGTGGAGCCGCTCGGCCAGGCGCAGGCTGGGCTCGTTGGCGTACAGGTTGCTGGTGTGGCACAGGGCTGCGGCCTGGCGACTGACTGCTTCCACGATGGCCGGGTGGGCGTGGCCCAGGATGTTGACGGCGATGCCGGCCAACAGGTCCGTGTACTGTTTCCCGTCCGCGTCCCAGACGTGGGCGCCCTGGCCCCGGATCAATTGGAGGCCAGGCGTAGCGTAGTTGGGCACCATCGCCTGGTTCCAGCGCTCGGCATGGGTCATGGCTTCACCGCCATTGGCAGGCTGACGGGAGCGCCGTGGACGAGGGTTCCCGTGACACCAGCCAGCGTGGCGGCGGTGGGGGCGCCAATGACGACCTCCGGCACACCACGCAGGACCGCCTCGGTGGCCGCGCGCAGCTTCGGGATCATGCCGTCCTTGGCGGGTCCTCCCACCAGTGCCTGGGCGGCTGGGGCGCTGAGCTCCCGAATGGGTTGCCCGGCGGCATCGAGAACGGCGGGGACGGACGTGGCGAGCACCAGCCGCTGGGCCTGAACGCACGCCGCCACGGCTGCGGCCGCTTCGTCGGCGTTGACATTGAGTGGACCGTCAGCGTCCCAGGCGACGGGCGTCACCACGGGAACGAAGCCCCCAGCGATGGCTTGATCCAGGTGCTCGACGGCCACGCCGAGAACCGCCCCAACGCGGCCCAGGCTCCCCTCTGGAATCTCCTTCGGGGTGCCTTGGAGCAGGCGGTGGGCGGCGGGGACGTGACGGGTGGCCAAGCCCCGGCGGTGCAGGGCCGCAGCCAGTTCGGCGCCCAGGAGGTCCATTTCTTCGCGCACGATCGCAGCGGCCCGGGGGCTGGTGACGCGCAAGCCACCAACCTTCACGGTCACTTCTCCCAGTTGAGCGAGGGCACGATCCAGTTGTGGTCCGCCTCCGTGCACCAGCACCCAGTCGCCGCCCGCTTCCAGGAGGGCCTGGGCAAGGGCATCCAGTGCTTCGGGTTCGTCGAGCAGGGCTCCACCGATCTTGAGAACGCTTGTCATGTGCTGTACTCTGCGTTGAAGGAAACGTAGTCTTCCGTGAGGTCGCAACCCCACGCGCTGGCTTCACCGTCGCCGACGCCCAAGTGGACGTGGAACGTGACTTCCGGGGCGCCAAGGGCAACCCGTCCTGCTTCCAGGGCGTCGCTCACGGGCTGGCCATCGGCCAACAGCCGTGCACGCCCAGCGTTACTGGTGATGTCCAGGTTGATGGCGTTGGTGTCGATGGCGACGCGGGATTGGCCCAGGGCAGCCACGATGCGGCCCCAGTTGGGGTCGCCGCCGTGAAGGGCCGCCTTGACCAGGTTGGAGGAGACAACCGCGCGGGAGGCCACGCGGGCGTCGGTCTCGGATGCGGCGCCGGTCACGTGGACTTCGAGCAAGCGGGTGGCCCCCTCACCGTCGGCCACGATGCGCTTGGCCAGCTCCTGGCACAGGTCGGTAAGGGCGTCGCGCAGGGGCACCCAGGCGGGGTGGGCCCGGGTGATGGGTTCGCCTCCGGCAACGCCGTTGGCCAGCAGGATGGCGGTGTCGTTGGTGGACTCGTCGCCATCCACGCTGATCTGGTTGAAGCTGCGATCCACCGCGTATTTCAACAAGGCGCGCAGGTCGGCTGCGTCCACGGGTGCGTCGGTTGCCATGAGCGCCAGCATGGTAGCCATGTTGGGGTGGATCATGCCGGCGCCCTTGGCCATGCCCGCCACATGGTACTCGATGCCGTCGATGGTGACAGTCCGCGAGGCTTCCTTGGGGCCACTGTCCGTGGTCAGGATGGCATCGGCGGCTTCTCCGCCCACCGCGTGGTCAAGCCGGCTGGCACAGTCTTTGATGCCAGCCAGGACCGAGGCGAGGGGGAGGGGGCGGCCGATGATTCCCGTAGAGCAGACCAGCACTTGCTCGGGCTGGATGCCCAACTGTTCGGCGGCCGTTCGGGCCATGCTGAGGGCGTCGCGCAGGCCTTGGCGACCCGTGCAAGCGTTGGCATTGCCGCTGTTGACCACGATGGCGCGCACATCGCCGTTGGCAACGTGCTGGCGACTCACGTGAACGGGTGCTGCCGCGAAGGCGTTCTGCGTGAACACGGCGGCACCAACGGTGGCTGGGGCGTCACTGACGATGAGGGCGACGTCCCGGCGGGCCTTCTTGATGCCTGCATGAACACCCATGGCGCGAATGCCGGGAACGCTGTGGAGTCCCTCTGAAAGTGCCAGGCGGGTCACGGGCCACCCCCGATGCTGGCCAGGCCTGCCGTCTCCGGCAATCCAAGGGCGAGGTTGAGGTTCTGGATGGCTTGACCGGCGCCCCCCTTGACCAGGTTGTCGATGGCGCAGCGGGCCACGATGACGCCTGCCTCGGCGTCCACGGAGACGGCCACGTGGGCGTGGTTGGAGCCCCGGACGTGACTGGTGTCGGGTTCGCCGACGACGGTGACGAACGTGCTTCCGGCGTAGCGGGATATGTATTCTTGGCTGACGGCGTCGGGGTCTTCGCCTGGAGCCAGGGGCATGTAGACGGTGGCGTAGAGGCC
>JBFJVP010000071.1:0-10150 GCA_041624075.1 Thermoplasmatota archaeon
ACGGATGGCTGCCGCCACCCGCTTGACGGCCGTCGTGCGGCCTTGCAGGCCGCGGACCAGCCGCCCAGGGCGGTCGGTCGCGGCAAGGCGAGGGGCGCGCTGGGTACGGGAAGATGCCGCGTCGGCGGATGGCTGCCGCCACCCGCTTGACGGGCGTGGCGCGGCCTTGCAGGCCGCGGACCAGCCGCCAAGGGCTGTCGGTCGCTGCAAGGCTAGGGGCGCGCTGGTTACGGGAAGATGCCGCGTCGACGGATGGCTGCCGCCACCCGCTTGACGGCCAACATGTACGCCGCCTGCCTCTGCGTCAGGTCCCCTTCCTTCTCGTAAAGGTCGTGGACTTGGTGGAACGCCCGCGTCATCACGTTGTCGAGGCGCTCGTTCACCTCGTCCTCCGTCCAGAAGAACGACTGCAGGCCCTGAACCCACTCGAAGTAACTGGCCGTCACGCCCCCTGCGTTGCACAACACGTCCGGAATGACGTACACGCCGCGATCGTGCAGGATCTTGTCAGCCTGCGGCGTCGTAGGGCCGTTGGCGCCCTCTGCCAGGATCTTCGCCTTGATGTTGGGCGCGTTGTCCTTGTGGATGACGCCCTCCAGGGCTGCGGGGACCAGGATGTCCACGTCCAATTCCAGCAATTCGGCGTTGTGGATAGCCTCGGCACCAGGGTACGCTGTGCACGTGCCCGTCTTTGCGACCGTCTCCATCAACGTGTGCACTTCGAAGCCCGTGTCCATCTTGACGGCACCGTTGACATCCGAGACGGCCACGATCTTGCATCCCATCTCCGCCAGGAGGGGAGCAGCGTTGCCGCCCACGTTGCCAAAGCCTTGGATGGCCACCGTTGCACCGTTGAGGTCCATGCCAAGCACCTTGGCGGCCTCCCGGACGCAGAACGTGATGCCACGACTGGTAGCCTTCTCGCGCCCCTCTGATCCGCCGATGTCGATCGGCTTGCCGGTGACGATGCTGGGCACCGCGTGGCCCTTGTTCATGGAGTAGGTGTCCATGAACCAGGCCATCGTCTGGGCGTTGGTGTTGACGTCGGGGGCCGGGATGTCGATGTTCTCCCCGATGATCGCCTGGATTTCGCTGAAGTATCGCCGTGCCAGTCGTTCCAGTTCGCCGTGGGTCAGGTCCCGGGGATCGACGATGACGCCGCCCTTGGCGCCACCGTAGGGGATGCCTACGACGGCGCACTTCCAAGTCATCCACATGGCCAAAGCCTTAACCTCGTCCAGTGAAACCTTCTGGTGGAAGCGAACGCCGCCTTTTCCGGGGCCGCGAGCCATGGAGTGCTGGACTCGGTAGCCCTTGAACACCCGGATGGTGCCGTTGTCCATGCGCACAGGCATGTAGACCTCCAAGGCGCGCATCGGGTGCTTGAGGACCTCGTGGATGTTGGGATCCAGCTTCATTCGCTTCGCGACGTGGCGCAGTTGTACGAGTGCCATCTCGTACGGGTTCATCTGGGTGGGTGCCTCGTCGTCGACCATTGGACCGGGCCCCGGGAAGGGATCGCCGTTTAAATGCCGTGGTGGAAGTGGGCCATCGTGGTCAGTTTCGAGCCCAGCACCTGGTCGGCATGGGTGTGGTTCCTGTACGCGTTTGCTGGCGCGTACCTGCTGGGCTTCGTGTGGTTTTTCCTGCGCTTTGAGCAGGAGGAGCGCAAGGCGATGGCGGGCGACCAAGCTGCGCTGGACCGGTTTAACCGGTTGTTGGTTGGGTTTCCGAACGCGTTCTATGCGAAGATGCTGGGCAAGCGTCGCCTTGAGAGCGCCGATGAGGCTACAGCCAAACCTTAGTGTGCTTGACCTTCGCCCTGGCTGCGTGGAATGACTCGCCGCGCCCCGGCAGGGCTGCGGCTCACCGCCTGCTTTTCCACCAGAAGCAAGGCTTCGTCTACGGATTTACCAGTAGAAGTATTCGTGCGTGTCGGACGTACAAGGGGGAGAGAACATTTCACTTCCTCCGGACAAAACGAAACATGGTGCAGCCACCTATTTAAGCTCTATTGATTGGTTGTTTATCACTTCGCTTCCAATGTGGAACTAGCCCCATTTATCGCGATATTCGCAGGCTAGCTCCGAAAAGCGAAAGCCGGGTCCGTCCATGTGAATATGTTCATCATCATGGCCTATGGGGTCGCGTAAACTCTGGACCAGCTACCGCTCATTTCGCATGGAAAAACCGTGCCCACAGGGCGCCGAACACCTACTTCAGCGCGATTCCAGGCTTCAGCGGATCCGCCACCGCCTTCTTCGGGTCGTCCGGCGCATCGTCCTGATCAGCCGAAAAGACCTGGATCGCCGGAACCCCCAGCTCCTGCTTCAAAAACGGCGCCGCAGCCCGCAGGATCTCTGCCTCGTCGGCGTCCGCCACTACCGTCTGCTGCCACGGCGCCAACTGCTTCACCTGGCCCGGCAGCTTGCCAGCAAACTTTTGGACCGCCTTGCCCAGCCGGCGCATATCGGGGTCCGCCATCACCTTCCCCATGAACTCGCCCATGGGGAACTTGCCGTTGGCGTGGGCCGCATCCATCTCCACTGCCAACTCCAATAGCGCCTGCTTCCACGACGGCGACGTAAAGACCGTCAACTGCTCGGGCTGGTCGATGCCGGCGAGCTTGATGATGGTCTTTGCATCCTCCATGAACGCCTTCAGGTAATCCTCTTGGTGGATCACCAGCAGCGCTGGCTGCCCCGTCGGCTCTGGGAACGGCTGGCTGCTGCACAGTCCCTCCCCGCCCGCGCGTGCATACATTTCCTCCGCCACATGGGGTAGCATGGGACACAAAGCCGTCGCCCACGTCCCAACCAGGTCGCGCAGAAGCGCCCCATTGGCGCCGCCCCGTCGCTGATACCACCGAATCAGATCTGGCACCGTGTAGACCAGCTCTGTTGCCGCCGTGCGCAAGTCGTACGCCTCGAAGGCGGCCCGCGCCGCAGCCAGCGTCCGGTCAAACGATGCCGTCAACCAAGCGTCCATCGGCCCCGCTTCGCCACTGGGCAACGCCAGAACATCGTCCGTAATGCGGCAGATGCGCTCCACTCGAGTCCGGTAACTCAGAACGATCGCCGGATCCCACTCAATGTCCACGTGAGGGCTACCCACATGGCAATAGTACAGGCGCATGGGGTCCACGCCGTATTTCTGGGCTGCGCCCGGAATGGGCTCCGCGCCGCCCTTCGATTTGGAGATCTTGGCGCCCGCCTTCTGGGTCACCCACCAGTTGACGAAGATCCCCCGCGGCCACAGCTTGGGATCCTCCATGAGGGCGACGTTGTTCATGATGTAGACCGGGAAGTGCACGGTCTGATGCTCCTTGCCACCCAAGTTGATGTCCACGGGCCCCCAGTACAGGACGTCTTGGCGCACCTGCAGCCACAACTCACTGGCCGGCTGGCCGCGCCCGTTGAATACGTAATCAAAGAACGCGTCCGTCAGATCCTCGGGCGCCAAACGGCCATCGTTGACGTACAAGCTCACAATGTAATACCAAGGGTAGAACGTCGAATCCGCAATGGGCTCAATGATCCACCCCTCCTTGAATGGGAACTCCGTGCCCAGCCAGGCGCCCCGGCGCACGCACGCACGGTCGCCGAACCAACGCATCACGTTCTCGATGTCGTCACTGTAGCGCTGGGGGAAGATCTGCATCGACTTGGCATGAGCGACGCCCTGCTCGGTCCACGCCGACTCCGCGTAGTGGATGAAGTCCTGGTCGGGGATGCGCTTGATGTCCACCACTTCGCCCGCCCGGCTGATGACTGTCTCCGAGAACTGCCGGATCAAGCGACCATGATCCGCCGCGACGAACGCCTCGCGCAGTTCATCCTTGATCGCCTTGATCCTCTTGCCTTCGTACTGGCCGCAGGCCGCGTTGAGCACACCCTTGTTGAACTCGTCCGCGTAGATTTCATCCGTGGCAGCATCCAGGGGTTCCTTGTCCTCTTGGCTCGTGACGCCGTGCTTCTCGTACGCCACACGAGCCGGCAAGTCGTCGTAGCCCTCGATATCCACGATCTGGGGTGGATCGCCCAGTTGCTCCAACAAACCGGCGTCCACGTACGCCGCGTAGTCGAACGGTGCATGGCCCGGCACCGACATGACGACGCCCGTGGCAATCATGGGGTCAACGAAGGTCCCCTGAACGATCGGAACCTCTGCGCCCGTCACGGGTGCCGTGGCGGTCTGGCCGACGATCGCTGAACCCGGGACCTCAATGCCGAGGCCCTCGGCACGCTCAAACTGCCACTCCAGCTTCTTGCGGCCCTGAGGCGACACCAGCCACACCTCCGACGCATCGGTGTCGGCTACGGCGCCATCGCGCCACACACGGACCAACTCGTATGTCGCCTCGGGGTGCAGCCACAGGTTGGTGACGCCGAAGATCGTCTCCGGCCGCAGCGTGGCGCAGGGCAAGATGATCGTGTCGAAGTTGTCGTCCGTGTCAACGACCGCGCCAGCAGGAATGGTGAATCGCAGCGCCACGAACTCCTTGATTTCGGCCGCGCCGCCCTGCTTGATGTCGGTCTCTGACTTGTCCACGGCAACGGGGCCGGCCACGGGGCAGAACGGGGCGTAGTGGGGCTTCTCGATCAGGTAGCCCTTCTCCTTCAAGCGCCGGAACTGCCATTGGATGAACCGGTTGTACCCCGGCTCGACGGTGGTGCAGTTGCGGCGCTCGTCGATCAGGAAGCCGAACTTCTTCCAGTAGTCGTAGGTGTAGACATGGGCGAAGTAGTCGACCACCTGCTGGGGATCGGTCAACGCCTCGATGTCTCCGTCGTAGCCGTTGGACCGCAGGTACTCGGTCTTCTCGCCTCTCTCCACTTCTTTGGCAAAGGCCACGGCGGGAATGCCGCTTGCATGGAAGCCAGCGGGGAACAGGACGTTGTGGCCCGTTTGGCGCTTGTAGCGTCCAAAGACATCGGTGTAGGTGAAACCCCGCATGTGGCCGACGTGCAGGTAGCCGGAAATGCCCGGGTAGGCGAAGTGGATGAAGAACGTCGGCTTGTCCTGTTTGTCGCTGCGCTCGGCGTGGTGCAGCTGGGCATCCCACCAGCGCTGTTGCCACTTCTGGGTGATCGCGTCGAGGTCCCACTCGCCTGCCATGACGGCCCGGCCAGACGCGCCGCCTCCTTGAAGCCTGCGTCCGCTGGTGGCGTCCGGCCAAGAGCGTGCAGGAGTGGTGCTAGCCGCCCTGGTTTGCAGCATTAAGGAGCGGGCTCGGCCCAGTCGGGGCCCGAGTTGGAGTCGGTGGCCACGATGTCGGCCTCGGCGTGGACGGACCATTCGCCCTGGACGGCAACGCATCCAATGACCCGAATCTCGTACGTGCCTGGCGCGTAGGTGCCCTTGTCATGGAAGCTGATGGTTTCGCCGGCAGTCGGGTTGAATGCGGCCGTGTGGTTCACAAGATCGCCGTTGGGGTCGTACAGGAATGCGTCGGTGTCCGCGTTGACGCCACTTGCCATCAGGGGTACGTGGAGCGTCATGGAGATGTTGGTGACCGCTTGGCTGGTGGCGTTTCGGTTGTCGCCCAGTACCCATGGGAAGGACTCGTCGTAGAAGAGGCCGCATTGGAAGCCGTAGTAGATGGATGCCGGAATCACGCCGTTGAGGTCGATGACGCTGTGTTCCAGCACGCCGGTCTTGGGCGCTGCAGGGCTGGGCGCGGCCAGAGGCTCCTGGGATTCGTTTTCAAGGCAGCCGGAAATTGCGACGATTGCCAGCAGGGCTGGCACGAGAATGGACTTCACACCGGCCCAACCGGCCGCGTCCATGTAAACCTCACGTCACCGATTCAACTAGAACGCAAGTTGGCCTATGATTTGTGCAACCAACTCGGGCTCGTCCAGTTCCGGAAAGTGCCCGGCGCTGGCGATCCGGTGGATGCGGGCATGGGGCACCTTTGAGCAAATGCTTGCAGGATCCGTGCGCCGGTGGGTCCGATCCGCGTCACCCCACAACGCGAGTACCGGAATGGTCCCCGGCACCTCCACGCTGGCCCCCTGGGCCAGAAACGCCTGGAAGCCAGACGCCAGGCGGAACTGCGCCCCCGCCTCAAGGGCACGGCCTGCCGCCTGCCTGAACCACTGGCGGCGCCCTGGCTCATTGACGGCCGCTCCGTACCAGGCGTTGGCAACGCGCCGGGACGCCACGGCCATGATTGCCTGGCCAAGGGGCTTGCGCGCCAACAGGCCCCTCGGGTCAACCCGCCGCGTCCATTCATGGGCGGCCTCCAACCCCGGCGTCTGGCTAAGCACCACGCCCGCCACCCGGCCTGGAACACTGGCTGCTGCGGCCAGCGCGGCGTGGCCCGCGACGCAGGGGAGCATCAGTACCGCCCGGTTCACGCCCACCTGATCCATGACGGCCCATGTGGCCTCCACCACCTGCGGGGCGCCAAAGTCGAAGGAGCGCCTGGCCCGCGAGAACCCAAAGCCGGGAAGTTCGAAGGCCACGACGCGCCACCCCGCGTCGGCCAAGGTGGCCACCAAGGCATCCAGGTGCTCCAGCACATTGGGCGGATCCGGCGCCAACACGATTGCCGGTCCCTCGCCCGTGCACCGGTAGCGCAGCGTACCATGCTGCCAGTCCAGGCGGCCATACTGCGGCGACGGCAGCGGCATGGCCACGCGGGTGCGCCAGAGTGCTTCCATGGACATCCCGTGAACGCGTCCCGCTCGCAAAGCCGTGCCGCAGCCCGGCCTGGGCGCAGCGCCCGCCGCGGCCCTACACCACCCGGATGTCGGCGGCGCCGCGAACGCTCCAATCACCATTGATGGCAAGGCAGCCGTGCACAACGATCGTGAACAAGCCCGTTTCGAACGGCCCTTCGAGAACCACGCTTTCGGTCTCCCCGAAGAGCAGATTGGTCAGACTGGCACGGCCAAGCTCGCTTCCATCGGGCCCCAGCAAGGCGAGATTGCTGTCAACGTTGGTGCCGGCAGCGCCCACCCAGTGGGATGTCAGCGTGACGGAGACATTGGTCACCTGCGCGTCCAAGGGGTCCAGTTCGTCGCCCAATGGCCAGGCGTGGCTGTGCATGCTGGTCGAGCCGTCCGGAACCGTGCCACAGGCGGGGGGCAGAATACCGGCAGCAACCAGAAGGGTCCCGGCTGCCTCCGTCTGGGCACGCATCAGGAGGGTTCCGGGCGCAAGGGTTCCCTCTGCGGGGGGCGACTCGCCGATGCAGCCGGGCAAGAGAAGCAGCATCAGCGCAACGAAGAGAACGGAGTGCTGCACAAACCGCTCCATGTTTTTCACCTATGCAATGTTGGCGTTACGGATCGCGCGAAACCAAGTCGTTGCGCGCCTCCAGGTCTGCTCCCGAGCGCCGGGTCCTCGTGTTCCGGGGCCATGCTGATGGCGCGTTCGCGTGGACAAAGCACCCGTCGGCGAGCTGCCTGGCCGGCCCACGTGGGTCGTACTCCGGGGGCGCTTCAGGATTCGCTCTCGCGCACAGCCAAGGTGACCGTGGCTGCGGCTCGAGCCGTTGCAACCGAGCTGCTGGCCGGGCGGCGTTCCGAACGGGCGCGCGGCGCCGGCTTGAGCGCCGGAGCAAGAAGCGCCAATCCCGTCGCCACCAGGAGGGCTCCGATCATCGCCAAGGTGCGCACGACA
The DNA here is from genome assembly GCA_041624075.1 of Thermoplasmatota archaeon. Lineage (GTDB taxonomy): Archaea > Thermoplasmatota > E2 > JACPAO01 > JAHFTW01 > JBFJVP01. Next base: position 7,633 of record JBFJVP010000071.1, read on the forward strand.
TCGCCGAAGTGCTGCGCGCCGGTGGCTTCGGCGCCGCAGGCGGCGCCCGTGCAGGGTCCCATGACCAGCGTCAGTTGGAAGTAAAGGGCTGCAAGCACGGCCAAGCCACCAAAGCCGAAGAGGCCGGTTCCGAGAAGGGCGGTGCGCGGGGTCACACCCCCTGCTCGGTTTCACCCTATTTGGGCATTCGCTGTGTTTTGGTAGCTCATCCCAGGCGACGACCTGCGCTACGCAGTCGTTCGGCTGCGCGGCCAGGCCTGCGTTTCGGCTGGTGTGCAACCTAACGGGTGCAAGCTGTGGGGTGGTTTCGGGGGCCGGCGGAGCTTGGCTTAGCTGTCGCCCCAGTGCTTCCTTTGAACCATCGACACGACGACCACGGTTCCGATGGTCCACAACACCAAGCCGCCCCATGCGGCAGTCGCCATGAGTGGCACGGCCAAGATCCCGGCGCCCGCGCCGGCAACCAGGAGCGTCCACGTCAAGGCTGCCGCACAGGCTATGAAGACCAAGCCGCGTTGAAGGAGATCGGAGTCGCTGCCCACCTTCCTGAAACGGAGGGTCGAGCACGTCAATTGTTTGGTTGTGTAACCGAAACGATGCAACGGCGGACTCCGGATGCTGGTGCGATGGCCGCGGCCCAGGGCCGCACGAGGGTCGGGTTGCGGCGGGCTTGGGGGCCTCGAGGCGTGTTCGAAACGAGGCCGGAGGGCTGGCCGGGCGGGCCGATGTGGGGGGCGGCTGCCTCCGGAGGGATCAAATCGTGCTACGTCCCCTCTGTGGCGTGCTCCGGGATCGGGTTGCCGCATACTACCGTTCCAGGGGATACCGCGTACAGGAATCCGCCCGCATCACAGGCATCAGTGGTGCCGTCCATGCCGTCGACCTGTGGGCGGAGGGCCCACTGGGCAACCTGGCGGTCTTCTTGGGCGACGCGGGAGGCATCGAGGGCCCGGAGTTGTCCTCCATGCGCCGGGCCGCCAAGGACCTTGGCGCCACACCGGTGATCGCGCCAGGACGGGAGGAAACCCGGTTGCGTTCGCTTGCCGCGCAGCAAGGCGTGGTGGTGCTGGATGCGCGCCAACTCGGCGATCGGGCAAGCCAGCCTGAGCCGGACCCGGTCTGGGGCGATGATCCGAAGTGGCCCCAACGCGATGCGCCGACGCCCCAGCGAGCCGAGTGGCCGATGCACAGCCGCGCCGCCGGTCGGCGGCCGGGCGAACCGGTCCGACTTGAACGCACGCCCGCGCGCGACCGGAGTCTCAGCGACCAAGTGCTGGATCGCTTGACGGGCGAGCCTGTGGAGCAGCCGGCTCCGCCAAAGAACAAGCCACAGGAAGGCTTCGGCTGGCTCGGGGCCGCGCCGACCGGGTTCGACTGGCTGCGCGGCGGACACGTTGCAGGATCAGAGCCCGCCCCAGATCATGGTTCGGCCGGGCCGTCAACCACGCTTGACCGGGTTGCAGGCGCCGCCCCTCGGGCCACTCCAAGGCCGCCTATGGAATCCGTTGCTGACCTGGAAGGGGCGGAAGACGAGCAACGCCCTGCCGGACGGGATTACAGCCCGGGTCCTGACCGCTGGGTTGTGGACCCCCGCCGCGTCGATGAGTTGCTTGCCAGGCACGGCCAAAGCCCGGCGCGGGACCCAGCAGGAGTCGAGTCCCACGTGCCCCGTGCGGAGGTCGGCTCCGTGACGCCCGAAGCCCCGGTTCCGGAACCAGCGTCCGAGGCTCATCCACGCCAAGGCACCAGCACCCCGCGCCTCGATACGAACCAGCAGCGACGCCACGCAGCGGCTCCTTCGCGCGCGGAAGCCTGGATCACGTTCGCCCTGTACGCGATCGCCGCAGCTCTCGCCGGCATCATGGGCTGGCTGCTGCTCAGCTAGCTGGACTCGTCCTCGTCGCCATCGATGCGCAGAATCGACATCCGGTCCAGGCCAGACTCGTTGACTTGGCTCAGGACCTCGCCGCGCATCCGGTTCACCAGCCAATCCCGAAACGCGTCCGTCATCTCGTAATCCGGGCACGGCTCAACGTCCGGGGGCGCCTCGCCCGTGCTGGACATGACCGTGGACTCGTAGCCTTCGCAGCGCTCGCAATGGGCCTCGGATGGGCTCACACGCCGCCCACGCACGTTGTACTGGTAACCCCTTCGACGCAAGCACTTTGACGCGCGGCGCGCCTGGATGGCTGTGCGGTCCCTGATTGCCCTGCTGATTCCAGGCCTGGCCCTCGCCGGTTGCCTGGCCGACACCGAGCCACCCGCCGAGCCCCTGCTCGACCATGGCGCCATCGCCCGCCTCATCGGCACGCCCATCGTGATCGACCACGACCACAACGACGCCAGCCTGCACACGGGCAGCTTCAACATGGACTTCGTTGCGTGGAGCAGCCTCGATGTCGAACTGGGCGTCAACGGCTTCGCCAACTTCGTGTTCTGGGACTCCGACGACGGCTCCGAGCAGTTGGCGTTCGTTGCCATCGACGGCGACGACCGCGCCGGCTTCGTCATCGCCGAC
>JBFJVP010000072.1:0-9918 GCA_041624075.1 Thermoplasmatota archaeon
CACGTTGGTGGCATCCAGGCGGCCACCCATGCCCGTCTCAACCACGGCCCATTGAACGCCGGCGTTTCGAAACACCAGAAACGCCAGGGCCGTCACGATCTCGAAGAACGTCGGCGGCTCCTGCTGTTGATCCAGTAGCTCCACATGAGGGCGGATCGCGGCCAAGCCATTGCGTACGGCATCCGTGTCCACCTGGCGCCCATCGATCTCGATACGCTCCGTGAAGCGGACCAAGTGGGGGCTTGTTGTCAAGCCGACCCGATACCCGGCTTCGCGCAGCGCCGCCGCCAGGAACCGGGCAACACTACCCTTGCCGTTGGTGCCGGCGACGTGAACAGATTGGAAGGCACCCTGTGGGTGGTCGAGTGCCGCAAGCAGGCGCCGCACCTTGTCAAGGCCCAGCTTCATGCCCAAGGCTTGGCGGCCGTACAGCCAGGCCAACGACTCCTCGTAGCTCCAGGCTCCGTCGTCCATTAGAAACCGTCCGGATAGAGGACCCCTGGCAGGGGCTTGACTTGGCCGTCGAGCCACGATGGGCCGTCGCCAATGACGACCCTGTTGTCGCGGATCCCGATGCGGCCCTCAGCAAACAGTTGCACCGTCCGCGGCAGCACTTGGTGTTCGAGCCTCAGGACCCGCGCCGCGAGGCTCTTGGCATCATCGCTGCGCAGAACCGGCAGGGCAGCCTGCAAGATCATGGGACCCCCGTCCAGTTCGGCAGTCACGAAGTGGGTTGTGCAGCCCGCCACGCGTGCACCGGCGGCAAACGTGTCCCGAACGCCGTGAGCCCCCTTAAAGCTGGGAAGGAGCGCCGGATGAATGTTGATGATTCGGCCCTCGAACGCCGCACAGAAACCGGATCCCAGGATGCGCATGAACCCGGCCAAGACGATCAAATCCGGCGCCTCGGCGGCCAGCACCTCGGTCAACCGGGCGTCGTAGTCGGCGGCCGGTTCGCCCTTTTCACGGGGCAACTCCACGAGCGCAGGAACCCCGGCCGCGCGCGCCTTGTCCAGGCACGCCGCACCGGGCTTGTCGGTCAACACCAAGCCCACGCGGGCATCCACGCGGCCCGCCTCAATGTGATGAAGCAAGGCTTCCAGATTGGAGCCTCGCCCAGAGGCAAGAACCGCGACGTTCAAGGTCACGGCGCCCCGCAGGCCGGCGGGATTTCAAGGATTTGGGGGCCGCGGCCGCCGGCGCCTACGGCATGGGGCAAGACGCAGACTGGCCGGTCAGGATGGCCTTGTACGTCCGCAGCGCGCAGTTGACCGGAGGCATGACGACACAGGAGGCGCTGCCCACCGGGTTGTCAGGGTCGAAGTAACACATGGCCTGCGCCGGCTCGACGGGGGACACATCGGCTGGCGCGATCATGATCGAGGCCAGCGCAAACAGGGCAAGATACGACACAACATGGGTCCTCATGGCGGCACCGCAGGGTGCAAGCAGAGGCCGGCAGTTATGGGTGTCGGGGGTGCAGCCACGTGCCACAGCTACTCTGCTCGATCGATGATGATGCCGCAACCGGTTCCCCAGACGTGGTAGTCGCCCACGCTTTGGTCGAACCAGACGACGGTGAGGCAGTTGCGAAGGGCCCATACAGTGCAGCGCTCAGTGGGATCGTCGCACCTTGCACCAGGCCCTTCGTCGATGATTCCAGGCTCGAGGCCTGGCAGTTGGGCACAGGCGGGTGCTGCTGCCAACAGCAATGTGACCAGCATGGCGAGGCTCAATGCACGCATCATGCGAGGCACTTGCCTCAAGCTTAGAAGGATGACGCCTGGTGGCCCGCTTGCGCCGAAAACGCGGCGAGGCCCCTGGCGCAAGCATCCGGGAGTGCAGGCGGCGTGAGGGGTCGTTGCACGCGCAGCCGGATAACGCCACATCCATGCACGCTGGCTCCGCGACCAATCGGCGTGCCACCCACGCCCCGCCTACGAACACGTACAACCCGACCGCTCATGGGCGCACGATGCAAATCCAACGCACCAACCACTTCATCCAGCAGTCATCTATTGCATAAGATAGTAAAAGACTAAGTGACGAAATGGGCTCCTCGGGTGTCCGCCTCTCCAGTTGCACTGTTGGCATGATGGCAGGTACCGTGTAGAGCCTGGACACCCGAGATGGTCCCTGGTGCTTCGTGCAGGATTCGGGCCCTCGACCCACGCCAAACAAGGAGTTCTACGGACATGAAGAGCATGAGCAACGAGCGGGCCGCCACGAACACGACTTGCAGCTGCAAGGACCCTATCGCGTGCCTTCGGCACATGTTCTGCGAGATGGTGCAGAAGCGCCGGGTGGATGCGGGCCAGTGCCCCGTGCGGCGCCCCGTGTTCCTTCGCACCCACGGCATCATCAAGGGCGAGATGGAGATCTTCAAGGACATCCCCGACGAGCTGAAGCATGGAATGTTCGCCGACGGCGGAACCCATCCGGTGTACGTCCGGTACTCCTCGGACCTCGCCGACGGCCGCCCGGACTGGAAGAGCACCATTGGGATTGGCATCAAGATGTTCGACGTTCCCGGCAAGAAGGTTGTGGACGACGACGGCGCCGATGTGGCAGACCTGTTGATGCAGAACGTGCCGTACTTCTTCGTGGACACGGCGCGGGACATGTGCGAGTTCACGAAGGCGAGCCTGGAGGGCTGGGGGGACGAGTGGGTGCAGCAGAACGCGCCCCAGACGAACGAGCTCCTGGACGACATGGCCAAGCCGATTCGGTCCGTGTTCGAGACGCCCCTGTGGAGCATCGTGCCCTTCAAGTTGGGCGACCACGGGTACTGCAAGTACAAGTTGCGGCCGGGCCGCTCGACGTTCGCCGGCGACGTGGACATCGACGACCCCAACTTCCTGGGCAAGGACCTGGCCGGGCGCATGGCGGCATCCAGCGCCACCCTCGACGTCTACATCCAGCGGCGCCCCGACGGCGAGGAGTTCAGCAAGGCGTACCTGGAGGAGCATTTCCCCCTGGACCGGGCCACGGTGGTCTGGGACGAGAAGGAGGCGCCGCCGGTCCGGGTGGCGCGCATCAAGTTGCCCCGCCAGGACATCACGAAACACGAGCAGGAGGTGTACGGAGATTGGCTCTCGTTCAACATCGGACGCGTCCCGGAGGCCAACGCACCCGTGGGCAGCATCGCGGAAGCCCGGATGAGCGTCTACCAGACCAGTGCCGACTACCGTCGCAAAATGAACGATCAACCAGTGGAAGAGCCGAAGGAACCTGGCAAGCCCCTCATCAAGAACCCCACGTGTCCGTTCCCCCATCACACGCTCCCCGAACAACCACGCGCCCTGAGCAAAGAGGAGGCAGAGCGCATCACTCACGTCCGCATCCATCCCGGCATCGGCATCGCCCGCATTGGCGACAGCGCCTCCGAGTACCTCATCGCCCCCGAGGTCACGGATCCAGAACCGACGCCGTTTGGCTCCACCCGCGACGCCAGCGGCGCCATCAAGCGCCAAGCGGCCCGCTTCCGCGTCTACGGGTACGACAAACACGGCAACGTGGTGGCCGAGGTTCAACAATCCGAGAACACGAGTGTCGAGTGGCGCGTCCACGTGGCCAACAGGAAAGCCCAGTGGTACGAGTTCAATGCGGCCATGGACATCCCTGCCACGGTCAACCTGGCCGTCCCCCTGCGCAACCCAGACGTGGTCGGCGGCGGCCGGGACGCGCTGTGCATCGATCCAGGCGAGACCAAGATCATGGGTCTCAGCATGAACGACTCCAGCTTCAAGATGACCGGCGAGTTCCAGGGTACGCCTGTGACGCTGGGCGAACTGCGCACGGACTCCGTGGGGCGCTTGCTGGTGCTGGCCGGTGCCGGCAAGTCCGACAGCCCATCCAAGAAGCCGATCTACGACCCGAGCAAGCCCAGCAGTTTCAACAACGCCGCCGGTTGGTACGACGACATCGCTGATGGCCCGGTGCATGCAAAGGTCACCATTGGCGACAAGGAGTTCGACGCGGACCCCGCGTGGGTCGCCTCGGCGCCCCCCAATTATGCGCCGGATCTGGTCGGGTGGCGCACCATGGACGACTTGATGCGCAGCGTCTTCACCCAGGCGGGCATGTTGGCGCTGCCGAAGCGGATCTCCTTCGAGAAGCACGTCCGGCCGATCCTGCGGCGAATGTCGGGCCTGCAATGGGTGAACAAGGGGTACGCATCCATGTTCGGCGTGGACGCGCCCATGAACTTCAACGACCCGACCCTCCTGGAGAAGTTGTCGCGGGCGCCGGAGAGCAAATTGTACCCGGACCCAACGATGGAGCTTCGACGCACGGTCTACAACAGCTTCCGGGCCACCAACAGTCGGACCGTCGAGGAAGCGGCGTGGCCCTGGCAGTACGGCGACGCGTACGGCTACACGGACCCCGACCCTAGCACGGCACCGTCGCCCAACAAGTTCCTCAAGCTGCCCCCGTACTTCGACTACGTCCTGTCGAAGTGGGTGGCTGGAGATTTCATCAGCGACTGCGACCCCAAAACGACTCACCAGAGCCTTGACCAGGTTCACCTGCAAGAGCAGCCGGAGATGCTGGACCGGGCGGCCATGCATTTCTGCCTGGCCGATGCATTCCACCCCGGCGCGGAGTTGACTTGGCCCATGCGCCATGCGTCCATGTACCGGGCGCCGTATCGGATCCGGGAGCGGGCGCGGGGAAAGACGGCCCCCACCTACGGCCCCAAATTGGATCATGCGTGCGTGGTCTCCGTGGGCGGCCCCCTGTACGAGCAGGGCCCGGGTGACCTGACGCGGTGGATGGCGTTGCCGTGGCAAGGCGACACCGCGTTCTGCCGCTCCGGCTACGACATGGAGTACGACCCGTATCTGCCGACGTTCTGGCCCGCCCGTGTCCCCAACCAGGTCCTGACCGAAGTGGATTACGAGACCGTCATGGACACCAAGCAGCCCATGGAGGTCCGCGTCGCTGCGTTCCACAACCGCCCGTCGTGGCTGCGGCAACTGCCGGGCCAGAACCCGGCGGCCGAGCAGATGGAGTACATGATTGCGCACTTTGGCGACATGGGCATCATTGAGGCCCGGCCCGCGCCCAAGGACATCGACTGGATGCCGGAGGCGCTCTACGTGGAGAACTTGACCAAGACAAAGCGGTTGGAGTTGGACGAGGCGTACAAGCAGTTCCAGAAGGAGTACAGCCAGCTAGGCCCAACCGACAGGGCATTGCAGGAGGCCGGCTGGTTCAGCGAGGAGCAGCGCAACGAGTTCGACACCATCAAGCGACGCGGGAACTGATGAGTGAACCTCCGGACGTGGTGGTGGCGGGAGCCGGCCCGGCAGGCAGTGCGTGTGCCATCGTGCTGCGGCAGGCCGGCCTCCGCGTCACCCTCGTGGATGAGGCCCGGCCCTCCGAGTTCAAGGTGGGCGAGTCTCTGCCCGGCGCCGCCGTCAGGCTGCTTCGGCGCCTCGGCTTTGACGGCGTTCGCGACGTTCTTCCCGAAGCCCATCGCCGCCGCTGCACGGGCAACCTCTCATCCTGGGGCCGCGAGGGCTGGATCGTCCAGGACGGCCTTCGCAACCCGGAGGGTGGCGGGTGGCACTGCGATCGCCCCCGATTCGACGAGGCCCTGCGCCGGCGTGCCGTCACACTAGGAGTCGAACTGCGGCGTGGCGTGGTAACGAATGTTCAACGCCTCGCAGCGCGCCCAGGCGAGGCCGCGCATGGATGTGGCGACACGGGTGGAGGCAAATCTGCGGCCGCCAGCACGCCACGGAGCCGAGGGCGGTTCCGCATCTCCGTTTCCCGCAACGGAGTCACGGAAACCCTGCTCTGCCAGGGCGTGGTGGACGCGACGGGCCGCCGGGCCGCCGTCAGCAAGCGCCTCGGCGCCGTCAGGCGAATCCTCGACGGTCAAACGGCCGCCGTCGCCTGGATGCGACCACGAGGGGACGACCACGAGGACGCAACACGCATCAAGTCGACCCCGGACGGCTGGTGGTACTCTGCCCGACTGCCCTCGGGACACCGCGTCCTCGCGTTCTTCGGCTTGCCTCCGTTGGTGGCCAAGCGGGTGCAGCAACCGGAGCGATTGCTCGACGCCTGCAATGGCGCAGCCCTGGTTCCATGGCGCGTGGATGCATCCGAGCTGGTTTGCCTGCAAGCCGCCGACGCCAGCGTCGCTCGCCTGGAACGATGCGCAGGAAGCGGTTGGATCGCTGCCGGAGACGCCGCTTTGGGGTTGGACCCCCTATCGAGCCAGGACATGTTCTTTGCGCTCTACAGCGGAGTACGAGGTGCGGAGTGCCTGGTGCAGCAGACGAGTGGCCGATGCGAGGATGGGGCGGCTGCGGTAGCCGGCTACCAGCGCGCCGTGGACGACGTGTTCGAAGCCCATGTCGCAGCCCGCGCCTACCATTACAGGAGCGAAAACCGGTTCGCCACGCAACCCTACTGGCGGGCGCGTCTGGGGCAGCCGAACGTCGCCTCGCCTCGAAGCGTGTAACGCCCCCAACCGAATCCGGGAATCCGGCTAGTGGCGGAAACTGCGCTGCCCACTGAACATCATCGCGATGCCGTGCTCGTCGGCGGCCTGGATGACTTCGTCGTCACGGATGGAGCCGCCGGGTTGGACGATGGCCACGACGCCGTTTTCGGCGGCTGCATCGATGCCGTCGCGGAACGGGAAGAACGCGTCGCTGGCCATGACGCTGCCCTTGATCTTGTCGGCGCCCTTGTGGGTGGCAATGGTGACCGAGTCGACGCGGGCGGTTTGTCCGCCGCCGATGCCGACGGTGGCCGTGCCTTGGACGAAGACCACGGCGTTGGAGCGGATGGCCTTGACGCAGCGGGCGGCGAAGACCATGGATTCCAGTTGTTCGTCGCTGGGCTGGGTTTGGGTGACGGTTTTCCACGTTGTGGGGTCGTACGGCTTGAGGTCCCGGTCCTGCACGAGCAGGCCGCCGGTGATGGAGCGGATCTGGGTGCCGCTGCGTTGGTAGGGGCCGTCGAGGCCTGGAACTTCGAGGATGCGGAGGTTCTTCTTTTTCTTCAGCAGCGCGAGGGCCGCGGCGTCGAAGCCGGGTGCGACCACGATTTCCAGGAAGAGCTTGGATAGGGCCTCGGCGGTTTCGACATCGAGCCGGCGGTTGAAGGCGACGATGCCGCCGAAGGGGCTGTAGGGGTCGCAGGCGAGGGCGTCGTTCCAGGCTGCGTGGATGGTGTCGGCGGTGGCGATGCCGCACGGGGTGGCGTGCTTGACGATGACGCAGGCCGGTTTTTCGGGGAATTCCTTGACCGCTTCCAGGCAAATGTCGGCGTCCAGGAGGTTGTTGTAGCTGAGTTGCTTGCCGTGCAGTTGCTTGGCGCGCACGATGCTGGGTTCAACCACGTTTCGAGGCCCCGATTTCTCATAAAAGGCGGCGCGCTGGTGGCTGTTTTCGCCGTAACGGAGCACTTCCCGGCGGTCGTATGCGAAGACCAGGTGTTCGGGGTAGTCCGTAAGGCCGAAGCGCTTGGAGAGAACCCGTGCGATGACGGCGTCGTAGCGCGCCGTGACCTGGAAGGCTCGCAGGGCCAGTTCTTGGCGCAGGGCGAGGCCCACGTCGCCGGCCTTGAGGGCACTGGCCACGCGGTCGTATTGTTCCGGGTGGGTGACGATCAGCACATCCCTGTGATTCTTGGCGGCGGCGCGAATCAGGCTGGGGCCGCCGATATCGATCTGTTCGATCAGCTCGGCCAGGGGTGCCTGGTCGGCGGCAGTCTGCTCGAAGGGGTACAGGTTGACGCAAACGAGGTCGAAGGGGGGCAGTTCGTGGGCCTCCATGGCTTGGGCATGGTCGGCGTTGGTGCGCACGCCGAGGATGCCTCCGAAGACCTTGGGGTGGAGGGTCTTGAGTCGTCCGCCCATCATTTCCGGGAAGCCGGTGATGTCGCTGACGTCCTGTACCTTCAGCCCTTGTTCCCGCAATAGCGCCGCAGTGCCGCCCGTCGATACCAGTTCCACGCCGCTGGCGGCGAGGCGTTTGGCGAAGTCGACGACGCCGGTCTTGTCACTGACGCTCACGAGGGCCCTCCTGATGGAGGGTTGTGCCTGCCCGGTCACGACGCGCCCATGGAGGGGCGTTAAAAAGAGTGTGGGAGGGGTTGTCGAGCGCCCGCCCTCCAACCTTCTGGTTCCCCGGTGCCCTATTTGGTTTGCATCCGACACCACCATTGGCCAGCATTCTTTTGTTGCAAAACAGGCGCGATGGTAGTCGGCCGATGGCCACAGAACCCAACGGACAGGGGTTGTCGGCGGACGAATACTGTGGAGGAAGAAAATGAAGACCCTATTGACGACCTGCTTCCTGCTGGCAATGGCGGCGATTCCGACGGCCTGCGCCGGGTATGCCCACCAAATGGCGTGCGACGAAGTCCCGGATCAAAACCCCGTGGGACCCCAGGGTTCCCTGTATCCGATAACCAACACAGTGTTTACGCAGGCGGCGAGTGCCTGTGCGTTTGCTTCCGGGATCGGCGGTGACGCGGAAGACAGCGCCCGGGGAACGTGTGACGCCGCCCTCGATAACGACGTCTGCTTTGCACCGTAGGGCGGAACAAGAAGCCTCAGCACAAGCGTGTTGCTTTCCCCCCTTCGCCACAGCACATTTTCTAACACGGTATCACCACAAATACCATGTATTTACAGCACACAACATAGCGTGATATCCAGCATGAATCGCCCATCCCAGACGCCAGCCGAGCGCGGGGCAGACTCGGCGCACCGACCCCGACTCAAGGCTGGCCTAAAGCCGTGTAACAAAATACAGCCCGTTAAGCGGTTGAAGGTCGTGTGCTAACCATGGGTCGCTCACGAGTGCCAGCATCCGGGCGCAAGAAGAGCATCAGCATCACCCCCGACCCGCGCTTCCTGGCCTGGGTTGAGCAAAGGTCCGGACCCGGCAAACGCTTTGCCACCATCACGCACGCCTTCGAATCCGCCATCGCAGAACTGATGGAACAGGAAGAAGAGGCAGAAGCACTGCGGGCCGAACTGCGCTCCCGACGGGTCGCTGCCAACGAACCCACGCCGTAAGGCGCCACGCAGCGTCTAGGCGGCACGCCACTGCACGTCCACAACGCCACCAACGAGGCACTGGAATGCGGGATCCTGACTGATAGGACCCAAATCCGGCTCGAACGCCGCTTCCTCCCGCAGCCCAGGGTCATGGTGCAGCGCAATGCGCAGCCAGTGCAGCGCTTCACGCGAACGGTGCAAATTGGACGCCACGCAGGAAGCTTCGAAGGCATTTCGCCCAACATCCTCAACCGCGCCCGGCTGAGCCTGCAAGATCCAATGAGCCACCTTGTGGAACTCAAGCGCCTGCTCGTACCGGCCCAGGTTGGCCGCAGTCAACGCACGCGCCAGATAATGGCCACCCTCAACGGGGTCGCTGCGGATGGCGCGCTGAGAGTACCAGGACGCCAAGCGGTGCCGGTTGCGGTTGGACGCCTGGCGCGCCAAGTGGCTCCAGCCAAGCGCCCGGCGCTCAGCCAAGGTCAAGTCACCGACTGCCGCGTCGCTGGTGCGCAGGGCCAACAGCGGCCGAACCCACAGGAATACGAGTGCGAAGGCTAGCCCGGCGACTCCGACAAGGCTGGGCAGAAGGGGCCCCGAAATCCAGTGGGGCGTCAGGCTGACCACGGCTCCGGACACCCCCTGCACGCCCGCCAGCGACAAGGATAGAGTCTGGCCTCCGGGCTGCCATTCAACGCGACCCGCGCGAATCGTGACATCACCATCAACATGGTATCGCCCAGCCTCCGCATCCACCGCTCCCACGGCGTTTCTCAACTGCAAGCTCTCGGTCGTCGTTGCCTGGCCCCGCGGCGCATACAACGCGGTTTCGCCCCGATTGTACTGGATGTCAAGGGTGCCGTCGTGGACCGTCAGGAATGCATGCA
>JBFJVP010000073.1:0-9892 GCA_041624075.1 Thermoplasmatota archaeon
GTGGCCGAAATCCGCTTCTTGGCCATTGATGGGGTTCCCAAGCCCGCAAAGATCCTGGTCAGCCTCATTATCGGCATCGGCATCATCGTCCTCGTTGCGCGTCGCCAGCAGGCAGACCAATCCACGCAATAGGAGCCCCGAGGGGTGGCGGCTGCCCGGTGCGTACCGGGTCGTGCCTTGCGTCGAATCCGGTGGCAAACGTCAAGCCCCATGCCTTGGTGCCAAGCCAGTTGGAGGATGTCTGGTTGCGCGCAACAACAGTTGGTTGGATGAAGCCCCGGGATCGACTGCCCACAAACCTGGCCAGATCTGGCCGCCCGGGTCACTGGCTCGCCATGGCCGTGGCGTTGCTGTTGGCCGCCAGCCCGGCCGCAGCCCAGGAAAACCCGGACAGCTTGACCCAGCCCCTGGAGGATGGCTGCCAGCGCGACCCAGCACAACTGCTGGCCGGAACCAGCCCACAATGGGTCTACGTCAACCGCGACCCTGAGCCCAAGCTGGTCGTGGGAACTGCCGTCGAAGCGCGGCCGACGTACACGGACCTGTTCAGGGTCCATGACTCGTACGACATGAACATCATGCTGCGCCCGGACCAGGATTACTGGCACTTCCTGGGCACGGCCAATCTGGGGGAAAACCTGGAGTTTGACTTGCCCAGCCAGATGATGGAAGTGGAGTGGGAGCAGCGTGCCTATCCGTTCTTCGCGTGGGCGTCCTGGCGCGACTCCATTGAGGTCATGGGCGCGTGGATCTGGGACTGCGGCCACTGGGGTCAGGGATTCGATGATCCGGGCTATTTCGTCCCCGGAACCGCTCCCGGTGAGCCGGACGTGACTGGCGAGCACACCGAAATCCACCCGCCGCGGATGGTCGTGGTCCACCGATTCCTTCCAACCACCAGTGATCGCGGCGACGCGGTCACCGACGTGGTCATCAGCAGCGAAGGCACCATCGCAAAGGGCGTGCAGGACCGTGCCGCCGGCTTGTGCGACGAACCCGAGGCCGCCGATTGTCCCCAGTGGACTCCTGTCAATGACCGCGACTACCAGTTCAGCGTTCGAGCCCCGCCCAGGCCCGAAGGAGCCACCGAGATCGTGTGGCGCGCCGTCGACCAGGGCTCCGACAACGCTCCCGAGGCGGTGGTCAACGTGACTGCCACCGGAATCGATGTGCTGGTTCCGTTTTCCGGGTGGGGCGCGACGGGCGAACGGATGGTCTACGCCCAGAGCTTCCACGTGGGCTGGGACGTGCCGCGTCCCGTGCAGCACCTGCAAGTCAAGCTGGAGAAGCTTGAGTGGCTGGCCGAATTGGATGGGCCCCAGCCTGGTGTGTGCGAGGTTCCCTTGCCGTGCACGGGAGAGCCCCAGGCTAGCCAGCCGCCGGATGAGGTCAACGTCTACGTTGACGTTGCCGGCCAATGGAACCAACTCAACATTCCTGGCCTGCTATCGGTGGCCCCTGGCGACGTGTTTGAGTTGGACCAGACCTATGATGTCTACCTGGGCGCCGATGCTCCCTGGCGCGTGTATGGCATGGCCCGGGAGTGTGACCAGCCGTTCATCCTGGAATGCTCTGCGGACGAGGCGGGCCTCAACGACGACGCGGGCATCTTCAACCTGACCTTTTCAGGCGCCACCAATGGCACGTTCATCGGCGAGGGCACCAGCGGGAGTTGTGAGGCCTCCGTGGCCGGGCCGTGCTACAAGCTGACCTTCAGCATCCTGGACTTGGGGCAACTCAACACGCCCAAGCCGGTCGTGCTGCCGCCGCCTGAGCCTGAAAACGAAACCGTGGAACCGGAAGAGCCGGAAGAGGACACGCCCGCCCTGGGCGGGGCCGTGATCGCCTTGGTTCTGGTTGCCGTGGCCGTGGCGCGGCGTCAGAGGCCGTAGCACTTCCGCTCGAAGGTCTCCGTCGTGCGGCGCTCGTAATAGACGGCGCAGTCGGGGGCTCCCCGGGCATCAACGCAGTAACGGGTCTGGCTGTAGCTGCTGCCAAACCACGACGTGCAGGACGCCGACACATCCGGTTCAATCGCGTCAGCGATGCGGTCGAGGCCCGAGTCACGGGGCACGCCGTAGCACACCTTCATGTAGCCTGCCCAGGAGTAGGACTCGCTCCAGGCAGGGCAGTCGGGGGCCCGGTCAGGGTCGATGCAGGCGCGCCACTTGGAGCCCACGATGTTCCGGTACGCGGTACACGTGGGATCGGCCGACGCCGGGGCAACGAACAGGGTTCCTAGCAGGATCAGGGCCAGGGCAACGGGGACAATGCGTGCCTTCATGCCCGGTACCAGCGTTGGGCGGGGGATGAACGCTGCGCCCGTACTGCCAAGGGGCTCCGGATCATGGTATCTGGTGCGAAACCTGCTGTGGTCGCCAAACGCGATGGACCATAAGGGGAGCCGTCATACGGTACTCGCTCATGGGCTTGCGAGAACCGTTCAACAGCATCAGCCACATGGTCGGAGCCGGCCTTGCCATCATCGGCCTGATCGCCCTGGTTCTGCTTGCTGATGGGCCCCTGGAAGTGGTCTCGGCCGTCCTGTTCGGCGTCGGCCTGCTGGCGGTGTACACGTTCAGCGCAATCGTTCACGGCGTCAAGGCCCAGCCCCGGGTGACCATGTGGCTGGAGCGCCTGGATCACGTTGCCATCTACCTGTTGATTGCAGGCAGCTACACGCCGCTGTGCCTGGTTCTGCTTGGCGGCGGCTGGGGTTGGAGCTTGTTCGGCACCGTCTGGGGGCTCAGCCTCGTTGGTGCCACCCTGGCACTGACGCTGCCGCGCGCCCCCAAGTGGTTACAGATCACGTTCTACATTGCACTGGGCTGGCTGGCGATGATTGCGGCCCCGGTGCTCTTTCCGCGGCTCACGCCTGGAAGCCTGACGTGGCTGCTGGCAGGCGGCATTGCCTACACGGTTGGGGCATTGTTCTACGTCTGGGACAAACCCCGCATCCTGGGTCCCCTGGGCGGCCACGAGGTGTGGCACCTGTTCGTACTGGCTGGAAGTGGCGCCCACTTCATCCTGGTTGCCGCGTACATCCTGTAGATGGGATTCCACGTCCTCAGGCTTGCCGCCGGAGGGCCGCTGCCACGATCAAGCCCGCCAGGGCGGTTGCGTGAACTGCGGGCACTTCTGCGTCGTCCGGCAGGGTGACCGCGAGGGCCGGCCGCTGCTGGTTCGACGGCAGCTTAGGGTCGTACGTGAATTGGGTTTCAAGCCATGGTCCGCTGGCGGCTGAGTGCAGTCGTGCGGCGACGGTCACGGGCGCCGACGCGGTCGGTTGGACGAAGAAACTCTGGCCGCGCGTGGTGTCCAGGCACCACTGGTTGACGCCCGGCACGCTCACGTGCAACAGCGGCGCACCCGTGCGGGCCTGGAATTGAACGTAATGGGTGGCGCCAACCGCTGTCGGTTCGGGGTGGTACAGCGTGCCGGGTGCCTTTGGCGCGGGCGCACCAAAGAGTGGGCGTAGATCCAGCACCGGGCCATCCTCGCTGGCTGTGGCGCTGGCCAGCAGGCGGTCACGCAGCTCGTCGGGTGCCAGTCCGGGCTCGGCTTGGAGCATCAGCGCTGCTGCTCCCGAAACCAGTGGGGCGGCGAAACTGGTGCCTGCATCCCAACCGTACCCGCCGGGCGTGGTTGACAGGGCCCGGCCGGGGGCCCAGATGTGAACGCCCTCGCCGTAATTGGAGAAGCCGTGGCGAAAGCCGCAACCGGTCGTCGCGCCCACCACGAAGACATGGGGCTGGTCGGCGGGGCTGGTGACTCCCGCTTGGCCCTGGTTACCCGCAGCAACCACCACGAGGATGTTTGCTTCATGCGCCCGCTCAAACGCTTCGCGGACACCTGTGAGCCTGAGCAGCTCGTTCACTGTGCCAGGCCCCTCGTCGCGCCACAACTGAAGGCTCATGTGGATGACGTGGGCGCCGTTGTCGATGGCGTAATGGATGCCTTCACGCACGGAGTCTGGATCGAGGGTCCCCTCGCCGGAGGGGTAGTCGTTGTCGTCGCAGAAGACTTGGATATCCATCAGGGTCGCGCCGGGTGCCACGCCCAGCACGCCGTCGTGGCTGCGCCCATCAGCGCCAATGATGCCGGCGACGAACGTGCCATGGTGGAAGGGCGGGCTGGCGCGGGCCGGCGCGTCGTTGCACGCGTCCCAGCCTTCGGTGTCATCGATGTAACCGTTGAGGTCGTCGTCAATGAGGTTGCCTGGAACTTCGTCCTCGTTGATCCAGACTCGCCCACTGAAGTCTGGGTGGCCGTGGTCGAAACCGGAGTCCAGCACGGCGACGACGATGCCCGAGCCATCGATGCCTTTCTCCGGCAGGCCCCGTGCGCCCACCAGTTCAAGTGGCCACTGCGCGGCAACCCTGTTCGATCCTGGGTCGCCGGTGGGCTCGGCGGCTGCGCTGGCCGCCATGTAGGGCAGCAGGAGGAGCAGGAGGAGCCAGATCTGGAACCGCATCGGGGGCAGGCACGCCTAGGTGTGCTGTGAGGTTTATGGGGTAATTGCGAGGGGCGACTGGTAGCACCGGGGGTCGCCTTGGCCCATGACCTGGACGGTCACTTCGATTGGGCACTCGCGGCTACGCGGGTCCGCGCAGACCCGGTAGTTGGCCGGGTGGTTGCCGTAGTTGCTGCACGCGGGCAGGCGATCGTCCACGACGCTCAGGGCGATGGCGATCACGTCGTCCACGGTCCACTGGGTGGGGTTGCCGGGCACGCCGACGCCGTAGCACATGTACCAGTAGTGGCCGCCGTACTGCCAGTATTCCGTGTAGGCAGCGCAGTAGGGGGCCCATTCGGGGCGTACGCACGTTCGGCTCTTGACGATCTGGTTGCCGCTCATGGGGCCGCAGATGGGGTCGGCTTCGGCCGTCGGTGTGATGGCGGCCAGCGCAAGGCCGGCAAACAGGAAGGCAACCACGATTGTGCGTAGGCTTTGCATGTGGCGCCCAGCGGGTGCTGGTTCTTGAACGGCGTCCCGACGCAACCCGAAGGTTCAGGCTTGTTTGCCCTGGGTGGCGTACATGCCCTTCAACTCCTCCACGGTGGTGGCTTGTTCAGGTGCCTTGTCGTCCCGCCAGCGGCCGCTGAAGCGTGGGAACCGCGCGGCCAGGCCAGCCCCGTCGCGCAGGGCTCCCCAGGCGGTGCGGTGGGTGGGGCTGAGGCTCAACTCGGCAGCTTGCACCTCCATCACGATGCCCGGGTGGAGCCACACGTCGGGCTCCATGGTGCTGTCGACGCTCGACGGGCGCTCCGTGGCGACCAATTCGGCGAAGCGATCCTTGAGGCCCTTGAGCGTCTCGTCGTCGAAGCCGGTGCCCAGCTTGCAGAGGCTGGTGAAGCGGTCCGTGTCCGGGTCGTAAGCAGCCATCAGGAGTGCCCCGTACCAGCCGGCGCGGCGGCCGCGGCCGTAGAACGCGCCGATGACCACCAGGTCCATGGTGTCCACCAGGTCCTCGGTGTAGTCGGTCTTGAACTTGATCCAGTCGAAGCCGCGGTTGCCTGCCTTGTACGGCGCGTCGAGGGCCTTGCACATGATGCCCTCGGCGCCGTCGTCCACTGCCTGGCGGAAGAAGGACTCCATTTCCGCCTCGTCCGATGCGATCTGCATGGTGCTGATGCGAACCGGCCCGTCGCTTGACGTGTCGAACAGTTTGCCCAACCGGTCGCGGCGCGTCTCGTAGGGCTCGGCCAGGGTGGGCTCTCCGTCGGCGGCGAGGCAGTCAAAGAGGAACATGGTCACGGGAATGTCGTCGAGAACCGTGCGTGCCACGGCCGCCCCCTCCGCGAGGGCGGTCTCCTTGCGCGCATCCTCGCCCAGGCCGGTCTTGCGCCCCCGCCTTCGGCTGATCTCTTGAAATGGCAGCATTCGGCCGTTGGCGTCCAGGGCCAAGGCTTCGCCTTCCACGATGCAGCTTCGTCCCCGCAGGGCGCCCTGCAACGTGGCGCAGACATCTGGGAACTGGTGGGTCAAGTCCTCCAGGCGGCGGCTGAACAGGCAGACCGGCACGGTGGGGTCGGCGCTGACGTGGGCCTGGATGCGCAGGCCGTCGTACTTGTACTCCAGCGCCGAGGAGCCGCCGTGCTTTTCCAGGATCTCCGGCAGCGTCTTCAGGCGCTCGGCGGCCATGGGCCGCAGGGGCGTTCCAAGCTGGACGCCCAGCGCGTCCACCGCGTCCAGTCCCTGGTTCGCTAACGTGTCGGCAACGAGGGCCAGGTCGCTACGGTAATCGTACGCCCGTTCCAGGGTGGCGCGCACCGTTTCGTGTTCGGCCCGCTCGGCTTCCTCCATCTGCTGCACGGAACGCACGCCCCGTCCCAGGTGCCACGCAGCCAGCGCATCGAGCAGGGTCATGTCGGCCACGCCCAGGCGCAACCGGCCGGCGACGGTGCGCACGATGAACTTGGCCTCCCGCGGGCCCGCGTCTGACAGCAGCTTCAGCAGGAGTTTCTGCTTCGTATCCTGTGATCCGGCGCCCTCAACGGCGGCAATGGCGTGCAGACGGTCAAAGACCTCGGTCACCGATAAGCCGGGCTCATCAGCCGCGTCGCCGAAGCCGAACAGGCCCACCTGTGCCGCGCCCTTGCTTTCCAGCAGCCGCTGTGCGGCCAACCCCAGATCGCCCGCCTCGTGGTACACCGTGGTCGCCTGGGCAACGCCGTCCGCCTTGACGTTCAGGCCGGCCGCCCGCGCAAGGACCTGCAACACCATCTTCTCGGCCAGGCCCAACTCGACTCCTTCCCAGTCGGGTGCCACCTTGCCCTGTACCAAGCGTACAGCCGTGCCCATTTCCGCCGGCCCCAGCGCCTCCAGCATCTCCACGAGGATGGCCGTCATCTCCAACCGCTTGGTCGTCCCCTCCAGTTGCTCAAAGAAACTGGCCAGGTTGGCGTAGTCCACGGCGCCGCCACGCCGGCGTACGGGCAAAAAGGGTTGCAGACGGCGCGAGGTGCTCACCGGGGCGCTAGACCCGCCAGCGTCATTGTGTCACGGTGCGCAGCGCCAACGGCGTCGTGCCGAGGCCGGCGTGCTCCAGCGCGGGGCAACCGGGTCGATGAAGCGGTCGCCTGCTTCCGGATGGGGGCTCCAACGCTGATGGCCTGGCGCAGGCGGACTTGTCGCGCGAAACTTCGTGGCGCGAACAGACCCTGCCGTGTCCGGTTTTCGGCTGTAATGGCGGCGCCTGCCGGGATGGCATGATCGCTATCAGGATTCAGGCACGGCGTGCGGGTGCTGCCGAGCCAACTCGCCGCGGTTGCTCCTGCTTCTGGTGCGCCTCCCGTCAACAGGAGCCAGTCGGGGGCGATTCAGCCAAACATGGCGTCGCCGCCCCGGCCGCCTTCTGTCATGGTGTCTGCGGCCTCCTGGCTGCGCAGGAACCGCATCATGCGCCCCTCGAACCGATCCGCTTCCCGGTACAGGTCGGACGCGGGCAATTTTGCCCCTGTCAATTGGGCAATGATCTCGATGACGGCCGCGGCGCTGCGGGCATCGGGATGTTCGGGTTTGGCTTCGGCCAGGATACCGACCACATCAACGGCGTCGCGGCGCCCACCATTGAGCAGAACACCCGTCACTCCCGCAACCACGCCGTCCCGAAACAGGGGGGCCCCGGCGTCGGTCAACCGGTTGCGCGACGCCTCGGTGCTCCCGATGGTGTACACCTCTAGGATGTTGTCTTCGGCCCCCTCGCCGTCCACCAAGAGTCCTTCCGGCGTGACCAGCAAGCCCACGTCGTGTTCACGGCACCAACTCAAGATCGCTTCGGCCACCGAGCGCACCAAGTCGGCCGGGGGGCGAAACTCCGCAATGAAGACCACGAACTTCTGCTCGTCCCCGTTCTGATTGGCCACCTTGCCGGCGTGGATGCGCACGGGGTGGCTGGGTTCACCATCGGAGACAACCGACAGCGTCGGGAATCGCTCGCCGTCCAAGATGCCCACCTGGGGTAGTTCCAGGGAGTCGATGATGAAGTTGGCCGCGATGGTAGCCACAAGGCCCACCGATGGGAAGGCGGCGACCACCGTGGCGCCCCTGGCGTCGAAGGGTTCCAATTCGTGAATGACGACGGAGTGCACGTCGCGTCCATCCCGTGCGAGGTGAAGGGCATTGCCAAGCCGGCCGGCGGCGCCTGGCTCGTGACGCATGGCCTGGGTTGCATCACTTTTTTTTATGCAGGGTCAGTGGGTCGGATGCAAAACCCGCTGGAGGAAAAGAGATGAAGCGACGTGGAAACTCACCCCGACTGCTTGGCCTGCTGCTGGCCTTGATGCTCGTGCTACCGGCCGCCCTTGCCACCCATGACGGCCTGAACGACCCGGCAGGCCTGGATGCCGTTACTGCCGGCGGCGACAGCAACCAAGCCAGCGCCCCGTACAGTGTCATTTCGGGCGGTCGGGGCAACGACGCCAGTGGCCAGGCGGCCGTGGTCGGCGGTGGAGCATCTAACGATGCCCGCGGAGCCGGCGCAACCATCGGCGGTGGTCGCCAAAACCACGCCATCGACTCCTTCACCACGGTGGCCGGGGGGCAACGCAATCAGGCAGAGGCACGCCTGGCAACCATCGGCGGCGGCGACCGCAACCTTGCCTCAGGCGTCGGCAGCGTCATCCCCGGCGGGGCTCGCAACACGGCCGCAGGAGACTACGCCCTGGCCGCCGGCTTTGGCGCCAACGCGGACCATGCAGGCACCTTCGTCTGGAACGACGGCACCAATGCGTTCGCTTCCACCGGCATCAACCAGTTCCTCGTTGCCGCAGCGGGGGGTGTCGGCATCAACACCAACGCCCCCACCTCGGCGCTCAGCGTCGCTGGCGACATGGACAGTACGGGCACCATCACCGCCGCGTACTTCGTCGGCGACGGCAGCCAACTCACCAACCTTCCCGCCGGCGCCAATGGCGCTGATGGCATCGACGGCGTGGACGGCATCCACTGCTGGGACATCAACGCCAACGGCTTGGCCGACGCCTCCGAAGACAGCAACGGCGACACTTCCGTCAACGTGCTGGATTGCCGCGGGGCAGATGGTGCACCGGGCGCGGATGGCGCCACTGGTCCGCAAGGACCAGAAGGCCCCCCCGGACCCGCCGGCGCGGACGGTGCCAGCATCCAGGCCGCTGACTGCACGGCCACCAGCGAGGTCATGGGAGCCGTGGACGCCAACGGGGCCGTGACGTGTGTTGCTGCTGCAGGAGCCTTCGACGGAGACCTCGGCGGCGACTTGAAGGTCGGAACCTCCAGCAACTTCGACGATGACACCATCTTCTTCGACGACACCGAGCGCCTGGAATGGAAGGACTCGCGCACGCGGTTCGAGGTGACGGACGAATTGGCCATCGAAGGCCCAATCGGCGTCGGAAGCGTCAACAACGCTCCCGTTGGGTACAACCGATTCTGTTTTGCTACCTGCACCAACAATCCGCCCGCCAGCGGTGCCATGGGTCACAACGGGGATGTCTTTGCCGAATACGATGCCGAGATTGGCAGCGGGTTGTACCTCAGCAAGCGAATCTACATGGAGGGCAGCGAAGCGGCGGGTCAGGACGGCAACCAGAACATCTACTTCTACGACGACGACAACCGCATGGGCGAGTCCATTTCATGGCAGGACAATTTTGACGAATTCCGGATTACCGATGACGTGACGATCTTCGACGACTTGACGATTGGGCTGGACGAAGCCACCGACGACGACACGATTTTCTTCGACGGGGCAGCGACGCCGGAATTCCTTCGATGGAACGACACAGCCCACGAATTCCAGTTCTCCGAGAACCTGGTCACTGCCGGCTACCTAGCCATCGACAACGCCGATTCCGCGAGCCAGTCCCTCTACTTTGGACCCGAGGCCGAATCACTGTACTGGCACGAAGA
>JBFJVP010000074.1:0-9885 GCA_041624075.1 Thermoplasmatota archaeon
CCAACGCTGCGGCAACGGTTCGGGCGTTGGTGTCGTCGAGGCTGCTGGTGGGCTCGTCGACCAACAGGAGCCGCGGGCCGGGGGCCAAGGCCCGCGCAATGGCGACCCTTTGCTGTTCGCCACCCGAGAGGGTGCCTGGGCGCCGATGCGCCAGATCCGCGAGGCCGAAGCGATGCAGCAGCTCGTTGACGCGGGCATCCCGTTGCCGGGCCGGAAAGCGCCGCAGTCGCAGGGGCAATGCCACGTTTTCCGCGACGGACAGCTCCGCCAGGAGGTTGAGGTGCTGGAAGACGATGCCCACGTGCTTGCGCCTCAGGGCCGCTGCCGACGCACGCGATGCATCCATGGCTTCGCCAAGAATCCGCACAGCGCCTGCGTGGGGCTCTTGCAGGCCGGCGGCCACGGCCAGAAGGGTCGACTTGCCCGATCCACTGCGCCCCTGCACGACGGCCACCTCGCCGGCGGCCACGCGGAGGTTCACGTTGGCAAGAACATCCGGGCGTCCGGGAAAGGAGACGCCCACGCCGGCCATGATCAGGACCTCCACGACCGGCAACCATTGCCTTGCTTCAAAGCGTCGCCGAGTGCAGGCCGGCCCCAGCGAGGCCCCGATCCAGTCTCGAATGGCCACGGCAACCGGGTTGCCAACGTTCTTCATGGCCTCCCCCGGTCGTCGCATGTGGTCGTCGCGCGCCTGGCCCTGCAGCCGGACCAGCGGCTCGTCGTGGCGACGCTTGGCGTTGCCGCCGCGCTCATGTTGCCGCTGGCTGGCGTGCTGGTGTTGACGGGTATCGAGGTGGAGCCGACGGGCTCGGGATTCCTGGTGGTGCGCGAGGACCTTGGCGCCTTCGAAGCCAGTGACTTGGGTGTACCCGTGGATCGGGCCGTGGCTGTGGCTCGCGTGGACGGGCGCACCCTGGCGGCGTACGTCGTGGGCCCCACCCTGGTGGAGCCGGGCCGGAGCGTCGCGATGCCCTTGGCGTCCACGGATTCCTTTGAATTCCGGGGCGTCACCCATTCGCCCAGCGGCCCCCGCAACACGCACTTGGATCTGATTCCAGGCGACGCCATCCTGTTGCACCCGGACGACCTGGGGCCGGCGCCCACCGTGGCGGCCGTGACGACGCGGGTGCCGCCGGCTGCGGCAGGGCAGGGCCTGTTGGTGCTGCCAAGCCAAGGCAGCGATGCCTACGCCGCCGCCAGCCTGGAATCCCTGTCCAGCTCGGCGTTCGTTCTCATTCTCGCATCGCTTCCCGCCGTGGCCCTGACGGCGGCCGCCTTCGCGGAGCTGGAAGCCAGGGGCCGTGCCCGGGTCGCAGCAACCCTGGCAGCCCTGGGCAGCCCCGGAGCCGGTCGCCTCGTCATCCTGCTGCGCATCGCCTGGATGGTGAGCCTGGGAGCTGCCACTGCAGCCGGGCTGGCCCTTGGGCTGTACCTGTTTGCTGGCGATGCCTTCCACCCGCGCCCGTTGCCCATCTGGACCCTGCTTGCCGCCGGCGCGTTGCCGTCTGCCCTGGGGTTAGCCGCAGGTTTGTGGCGGGGACAGAAGGCGTTGGGCGCCGGGCCTGAGTTGCTGCGGTCGCCGCCGACCCAGCGGGAGGCACCGTCGCGCCGAGTTCCGGGCCTGCCTCCCCAAGCCCAGCCCTTGCTTCTCGGCACGCGCCTGGTGCCCCTGATGCTCCTGGCGGCGGCGTTACTGGTGGTGGATCTGGGCTTTCCCCTGGCGGCCGCAGGCGTACCCGCGGCCATCGCAGGAGGCGAGGATGAACTGGTCATCGGCGCCCGCCCAGGCGCTGTACTGGGTGGCCAAGCCAGCGTGCAGCGGGCCCTGGCGTTGTCCCACGACCCGGACGTGAAACGGCTGGTCGCCGAAGTGCTGGTGCCGACCGCCATCGGGGGTGAGCCTGTTTTGCTGCGGGGCGGCCAATGGGCGCAACTTGCCGCCTACCACGAGCTGCGCATCAAGAGCGGTCAGCCCCCATCCGGCGATCAGGTGGTGCTGGGCGAGCGACTCGCCGATCGCTTGGGGGCCGCCATCGGGGACCAATTGCTCGTGCCGGCGGCCTATCGACCCCACGGCCGCGTGGTCGAAGTTTCGGGGATCTATGAGGCCCGGGGCCTGTTGGGCGACGAGGGCATCCTGACGCTTTCGGTGGCCCAGGACCTGGGCAACCTGGCGGCGGACTTGGTCACGATCATCCGGGCCGGCCCCGAATCGGATCGCCTTTTGCGGGCCTTGGAACGGGACGACGCCCGCATCGAAGTGGTGGATTTGCGCCTGGAACCTGAATCCCCCCGCGCTGGCGAGCCCGTGCGGGTCACGATCGACTTGGTCAACCTGGGGCGGGCCACGGGACATCGTACCCTCGACGTGCGCGTGGACGGGGAGGTCATGGCTTCCATCGCGGCCCGCCTGACAGGGCTTGCCACCAGCACTGTCGAAGCCTTCATCGTGGCCCCCAGTGGGCCCTTTCAGGTTGCCGTCAATCCGACCCAAGACGTCGTCGCGCGCCAAGCCGAGGTCGTGTTGCAAGGTGAAACGATCCAGTTTGACGACGCCGACATCGTGCTCCACGTCCACGACGGCCTGGGCCCCCGGGCCAACCATACCGTCAGCCTCCACACCAGTCTTGCAGACATCGATGGGCCACCCGTAGCCCAGGCGACGACCGATGCCAACGGAACGGCGCGCCTGCCCACCCAGCCCCCCGGCGCCTACGTGGCCATCGTGCGCGCGGACTCCATCGTCGCCCGCCAAATCCTCGTGGGGGACGCAGCCCACGCCAGCGAGGCATGGCTCGTGGTGGAATCCTTGCGCGTCGATCCCGCCGTTTTGAGGCCGGGCGAAGAGGCAGCCTTGGTGGCGTCCGTGCGCAACGTGGGAGGCGTCGCCGGCACGGCCGAGTTGCCTGTCTCGATCAACAACCGGCAACTGCCGCCCCTCACCGTGCGCCTGCAACCCGGCCAGTCCACAGTCGTGGAGGCCGCCGCAATCTTCGATGCTGGAAAGAGCCAGGCGAGCCTGGGAGAACGGACCATCGAGGTGACCGCCCGCACCCCGGTTGCCAGGGAGGCGCAGCCGACAGATGGGGGGATTCGGACCTCGGGCACGCTGCAAAGAGCGGTCGCAGACGAAGTGCTCGGAGACGCCCGCACAACACTCGCTTATCTGGGATCCACGGCAGCCGTAGCCAGCCTCGCCATCGTGTACCTGGCAACCGACCGCAGCCTGCGCGGCCGCCTGCATGTGTTGGATGCCTTCGTGGGGCTCGGCTCCGGGTTGGACGACCTGCGCAAGCGAGCCGCCATCGAAGGCGCCGCGCTGGGATCCGCTTGCTTTGCCATGGTGGCCGCCGCCGGCTGGCTGGCATTCCAGTTGCCCCCAATCATCGGCTGGCCGGTCGCCTTCGGCCACGCGCTTCCCAACCCCATCACTTGGCTGGTGGCCCTGCAAGGAGCCATTGCCTTTGGCGCCGCATCCGCGTTGGCGGCCTACGCCGGCGCGTCCCGCTTGCTGGCTCATGGTGACCCACTGCGTCGCCAGGCTGGCGACTCGGACGAATTGCAGGCTGTCCCCGTGCAGCACCTGCTGGAGGGGCAACCGTGAGCGAACCCCCGGATACACGGCGGGGCCCCGCGTGGCTGCCGTACCTTCTCGTCGTGGCCGCTTCCTCCGCCGCATGGGTTGGTCCTGCGCCGCTGGCCGCCAAGCTTGGAGCGGCGGCCCTGTCACTGGGCGCGGGGCTTGCCGGTGCGCGCGCCTGGCACCCCCGCGCCGCATGGGTTCCAAGCCTCCTGTTGGCTGCCGGGCCGACTGCCACACTGCTGGACCCCCAGCGAGCCATCATGGCTGCCATCGTACTGCCCGCCACCGCATGGTTGCCTGTTGCCCGCGCCGCGCCCGGCCTCCTGGCGTCCCTGGCCTGGCCGCCATTAGGTATGCTTGGCGCCGCCCACCTGCCGCCCCGGCTGCTTCCCCTCGCCCTCGTGCCAGCGGCCGCCGCCGTATACCATACCGGGTCGTGGCTGCTGGCGGGGCCCTACGTAGCGGCCGTCTTCCTGGTGCCCGCCCTCCAAGTCTTGCGGTGGCTGCCGGCAACGCCGGAAAGCGTGCGCTCCATTTTGCACGTCAACCTGCTGGGGGCCGGCCTGCTCCTGATCGCGGCCACGCTCTTGGCCGACCAGTTGCCGGAAGTGGCCACACCAGCCAAGGGCGTGTTGCAGGCGTTGGCGCTGGCCGTGTTGGTCGGCTTGGCCGTCGCCCAGGGGGGCGCCATTGCCATTGCCCACCGCGCCGGCGACCCCCACGCATTAGCTTGGCCAGCCGCCGGCCTGGGCACGCTGGTGCTTGCGGCCGCCACCCTGTTGTCCGTCAACCTGCGGGGCGACCAGGCCTTGGGGCTGGCCGTTGCCGTGTCGTCCGTACAATTGACGGCGGTGGCGGCATTGAACCAAAAGCAGCAGCCAGCCGCGTGGTTTGCCACCATTTTTGCGCTCACGATACTCGGCGCAACCGCCGCGCACTGGCTCCCTGGCGCGGGCTAATCCATGCTCGGCGCCCAGGGTCACCGTTAAGAAAGCCAACAGCGTACGTTGGCAATTGGAAGCGTCAGCTATGGGGAGCCCTCGTCGTCACCGAATCTTAACCGCATTGATCGTTGGCAGCCTCGTGGCAAGCGGTGTGCTATTTCTCGCCATGCCCACTCAGGCGCTGACGATCAACCAGCCCGCGTACGACGAATCCTCGCAGCGTTTGCGCGTGACGCTGACCTTTGAAACCGACGATCTGATCCCCATTGATGCGGTTCTTCTGGTTTTGCAGTGCCAGGGCGGCATTTACATCGAGGCATTCTTTGTTGATGGGACGGCGATCCCCCCGGACATCTACACGCAGGGCAATGCCCGCGTTTCGGGCACGTTGGCTGACTTCGGGTTTGGCTTTGGTCATGGCTACCTGGGTGGTTACCAGACCGGTTTCGGCTTCGATCCGCTACAGGGCTACGGTTATGCGACCGGCTTGACGGGCTTCCTGGCCGATGGTTATGGCTACGGCTTTGGGTACGTTCAGGGTGCGCCTGGCCAAGATCTGACGTACACCTTCCAGCTCGACCAATCCGCTTTCGGTGTTGGTGAGCGCTGTCGCGCCACGCTTGTTGTTGACACGCCGCTGGCCGGGGACTTCAGTTCGCCGCGCAGCCGCGTCTTCGTTCCCTTCCCCACCGGCGGTGGCGGTGGCGGAGGCGGTGGCGGCGGTGGCGGCGGTGGCGGCGGAGGCGGAGGCACCGGCGGCACCGGCGGCGAGGGTGGATCCGGCACCGGACCCTTGGGCCCCGACAGTGACGGCGACGGTGTGCCCGACAGCGTCGAAGCCGATCTAGGCACCAACCCCAACGACGCCGGCAGCGTGCCCAGCTTCAACGTCCCTGTCCGCGTCGTGCGCGTTGGCAACACCAATGTTGTCGTGTGGTCTGTTCCAGATCTTCCGCCAGTGGTGAAGGTCCTCGGGTACCAGATCCATGCCAAGAACAGCCCGTGGCGGACCGTGGCCACGGTGGGGCCCGGCACAACCAGTTTCTCCCATGAGGACGCCGCACCGGACACCGTCTACAAGGTCACGTACTTCATTGGCTCCGACCTCTCGCAGGGATTCGTTGCCCAAGATGACCCTGCGGATCAGCCTGGCTGGATTGATGACGGCACGTCACCACAAGTGCAAGATGATGGCCCGCCGGGTCTGGAGGAGCAGCGTTCTGTCCCCATGTGGGTGTGGATGTTCATCCTCGTTGTCACATTGGGCCTGATCGTTGCGGTCGTCGTGGTCATGCGTCGCCGCTAGAACCGCCGGCCAGTCGGCCAAGGGCCTGTGCGGCCCTTGGCCCGTGGCTCTTCCGGTAGGTTTGCCGGTGCGTCCATGTGGTAACCCTTTCATCCAAAGGCTTGCGTAGAACGACTGTGAACAGGTCGACGCTAGCCCTGGATACCCGGTTGCAGCGGACGCGCGGGAATTTTTCAAGCGCCGTGGGCAGCGACACCGTGATCCTGCATGGTGATACGGGGGTTTACTACGCGTTGGAGGGCATTGGAAGCTTCATCTGGGATTTGTTGGCCGAGCCGATTTCCCTGGAGGCGATTGCCGGTCGCATCGTGGCGGAGTATGATGTGGGTCGCCAGGAGGCTGAGGCGGACTTGTTGGAGTTCGTGCGGGGCCTGTTGGATGGTGGCTTGGCGCGAATTGTGTAGCGCGACGTGACGTCCTGGTGGGCGTTCATGCCGTGGAGCACCCACACTTGCCAGTGGTTTCGTCTGCCTCGGCGGTAACTATTAGAACGTAGCGAACAGGCCAAGGCCTGTTCTAATCTTGTTTTACACGGTTTAGCCTTGGTCAAGGCTGGTGAAACACACCATGCTGAAACCACACCTTCTGGTAGTTCTTGCATTGATTGCAGGTTTGCTCGCCAGCCCCGTAAGCGCCGCGCAAACCCCCTGGGAACAGGCATTCGCGGAACAGGGCCCGATCACGCAGGCCGCAAGCGGCCAAGTCCAAGCCACAGCCAACGCTGCCTTCAGCGTCGGAGGGACGGCAGAGCAATACGGCCGTTCCGTCGTGGGCACAACCGGCGCTGCCGCAGTATCAACGGCCGCAGCCGCCTTGGCGCTGGCAGGCGCGACGCAAGGGTCGAGTCAGGCGCTAGCCGGCTCCGCCGAACGCATCGCACAAGCCACATCCCAATATATTCTTGATACAATTATGGCTTGGTACAATGTTATCTACCCGCTTCTGGACCCAGCGGTCCGTTTCGCCGAATCCGCCATTGAACAAGTCCTCGAGCTTGCCGGACCCATCGCAGCCCTTGTCCTTGCTCTCGTCGATCAAGCGACCGCAACACTTGACGACACGGTGGATGAAGCAAACCTCCTCGTGGCTGCAATCATCTACACTCTGACCACCCCATGCTCATGGGGAATCTGGACAACCGCAAATACGCCCTGCCCAATCCCGTAGGGTCGCGGCCCAGCGGGCTCCAGCAGGCAGGCCACACCAGCCGCGTTCACCGCGACTTGAGTTGCCGGCCGCTTGACTGCCCTCGTCACCCCCGCGTCGACTCGCTCGAGTGCAGGGGTTTTCCTCCTCGACCTTTCCCCCACACATTCCTTCGCGCTGACACGAAAGTGTTTCGTAACCTACAGCGCGTGAAACATGACAACGCGCCCGGAGAGGCAAACATGGGCAACCTCCGACGATTTCTGGCGCTCCCCTGGGCGCGGCAACGAGCACTGGCTAGCGCCTACGCGCAGATGCTCCGGGCCGTCATCGACGCACGTCTGTTTCCGGCCAAAACGACGATTCGGCTGATGGCCCCCGACCAGGCGGACGCTTCTGGCGCCGATCCGCAAGATGTCGATTTCGTCGTGTGGGCTGTTCGCCGCGCCGCCCGCCGCGTGCCCAAAGGCAACTGCCTGCCGCAGGCCCTGGTGGCGCGGCGCATGCTGGCCAAGCGCGGCCTGGGTTGCCAGACCTTCGTGGGAGCCCTGTTGGAGCCCGACGGCAGCCTCTTGGCCCATGCCTGGTTGGAGCGGGATGGCGAGGTGATTCTGGGCGATTTGCCTGACCTGAATCGCTTTACGCCCCTGCGGAGAGACCCATGAGCGCCATCGCAGGCATCGTACACTTGGACGGATCGCAGCCGGATTGCGACGACGTTGCCCGCATGTTGGCCGCCATGCCTGAGCGTTGCCGCGATGGCTTGAACTTCGCCGAGGCGCCCGGCGGTTGCTTCGGGTTCGGCTTGGTTGCCACGGTGCCAGAAGCGCGGCGCGATGAGTGCCCTTGCGGCGATTCGATCGTTGTCGTTGGGGACGCCCGCGTGGACAACCGGCCGGAAATGTTGGCGAAACTGGATCTGCCCCCCGATTGCCCCGATGGCGCAATCATTCATGCGGCAACGCGCCGATGGGGCGCCGATGCGCCGCGACACGTCATCGGCGACTACGCCTGGGTTGCCTGGCGCCCCGAACGCCGGCGGCTGCTCCTGGTTCGGGATTTTCTGGGCATGCGGCCCCTGTTCTACACGGTGGACGGCAATCGCGTCGCCTTTGCGTCCACCCTGGCGGGCCTACTGGCGCTGCCATGGGTCGACCGCGAGGTTGACCCGATGCGGGTGCTGGAATGGCGCACCGGCCAGTACGGCGATCGCACCAACTCCTTCCTGAAGGCGGTCAAGCGACCGCCCGCGGCATGCGCCGTGAGCCTGGACGCGGGGGGCGCCAAGGCATCCCGGTACTGGTTCCCCGAGCACATCCCCGTGGATCGCGGCATGTCCATGGAGCAGGCATCCGAGGGGGTTCGTGCCCACTTCGAGGAGGCCGTCGCCAGCCGCCTGCGATCCAACCAACCCGTGGCGGCCCAACTCAGCGGCGGCCTGGACAGCAGCAGCGTCGTCGCCATGGCCCGGTCACTGCA
Source organism: Thermoplasmatota archaeon (assembly GCA_041624075.1). GTDB lineage: Archaea > Thermoplasmatota > E2 > JACPAO01 > JAHFTW01 > JBFJVP01. The sequence goes on from JBFJVP010000074.1 coordinate 8,462, forward strand.
GCCGGACACGCCCCTGCATGCGTACACGATGACGTTTAAGGTGGAGCGCCACGCCGACGAGGCCCCCTACGCCCGGCAAGCGGCCGAGGCATCGGGGGCAACGCTCCATGAGATCCCTTGCGACGGGTATGGACCGTGGTGGCGCCTGGAGGATCGAACCCGTTGGGCGGGTGGCCCACTCGTCAGCCTTCATTCATCGTTTCTCATGGGCACGATGCAGAAGGCCAAGCAGATGGGCCACGCGGTTGTCCTGGATGGATCGGAGGGGGACGCGACCATTGGCCACGGCGAGTTTCTGCTTGTGAATCACCTTCGAAGGCTGCGTCTGCGCACGGCCTACAATTATTTGCATAGCTTCCGGGAATTGCATGGCGGAACACCATGGCGCCGGTTTCTTGTGTTCGGGGTGACACCCATGTTCCAAGCCCCATGGACCACGGTCGCTCTTCACCGGGGCGCGCGTGGGCGGGGGGCGCTCGGCCGGGAGATCAGCGCCCGCGGCCCCGTCGGTCCGGCGCTTGTCCCGGTCTTGCTCGATCACATGCGGAGCCATCGCGTCTGGCAGATGACCAACGTTCGCAGCGACGAAGCGTTTCATCGAATCCGAATGCGCAACCCCTTGCTTGACGAGTTCGGCATGTTCACCGACCAGAGCTATGCGGGCCTGGGCGTGGAACATCGATCACCCTTCTTCGACCGGCGGCTGGTGGACTTCTGCCTAACGGTCCCCAGCACCCTGCGTACCGATGGCCCAAACACCCGGGTGTACTTCCGCCACGCCATGGCCGACCTGTTGCCTCCGGGGGTCGCCTGGCGCCGGACGAAGACCCGCTTCGACTTCGCGTTCCGGGAGTACGTGGCCGACATGCCCCCTACGGTGGACCAGGAGGAACTCCAGTCCTGGCAGTGGAACCCCCTGCCGGGCCTGTTTCCACCCCATACCGCTTCGCATCCGATCGCGCTGCTACGCAAGCAGAACCTGCGCCTGGCGCTGGCACAGGTGGCACCAGGAGATTAGTCCAAGAACAGCCGCGACGCACGGCCCGCCTTGACACAAAGGCTATGAACCTGCGCATACGTGCTTCGCATATGGGCAAGGACTACCTGCGACCAGTGCTGGCACGCAAAGGAACAGTGGCAGAACTAACCAAGAACGACATCGGCTCTGGGGATGACGGCCTTCTTCAGAACCCATTCGCCGGCAGCTAGTTTTTTTCTCCTTCTAGCTAATCCTTGGGACCACGCGGTCACCTTTTCTGTAACCCACTTATAGGGTGCTTCGACTCAATAGCTTAGGCACCCACCATGGCTCGGCTGACCGACCCGGAATTTCCCAACGCCGAATGGCAGGGCGATACGGTCATCTACCGCCCCGTTTGGGGCCTGACCTACGCGATCACCCGCGACGCGGTCGAGATTCTTGA